>JBATYN010000222.1:0-7821 GCA_049674125.1 Pseudolabrys sp.
GTCCAACGCCTTGCGGCGTTGACGTGCCTTTGCGACAGGCACGTATCGCCACACGGCGCTCCATCTGCGGCTTTTCTGTCCACCGGGACCGTGCTTCCGGGCGCGGACGGAAGGCCTTTTGGGCCAACCGTATCCAGGCGGCTTTCGCCGCCCTTCATCCACGCCTCGTCCAGCCATTAAAGGCAGCCCCACGTAGTTGGAGCGGACGGCGACCCGGGGCCTCCCGGAGGCGTGGCTGCGAAACCACGCCCGCGGGCGCCGCATCCGACCCCGCCCTGCATGACGCCTCATGAGAGCGCCCTCTGGTGGATCGAACAAATAGGACTATAGTCAGTATAGGATTAAAGTCAACACCTCAATTCGCCTCATCCTGAGGAGGGCGCGCAGCGCCCGTCTCGAAGGATGGGGCGGCCACATGCTTCGAGACGCGCCCTGTCGGGCGCTCCTCAGCATGAGGCGGAACGAGATGCCCGCTCATGCCCGCGCAAGCGGCCATCCAGTTTTTATATGCTGGATCCCCGCTTGCGCGAGGATGAGCGGAACGTGTAATCGCGGAAAACGACGTAGAGGGATTGGTGCAAAGTGCTAAATGTTCCAACTCTATGACCACGCCCCCTCGCCTCCGCCGCACATTCTTTGACCGCCCGGTCCTCAAGGTTGCTCCCGAACTGATCGGCGCGACTTTGTTGGTTGGCGGTGTCGGCGGCACGATCGTCGAAGTCGAGGCCTATCATCACACCGACCCAGCCGCGCATTCCTACATCGGCCGCACCGAACGCAACGCGGTGATGTTCGGTCCGGCCGGCTACGCCTACATCTATCGCTCCTACGGCATTCACTGGTGCCTCAACTTTGTATGCGAGGAGGAAGGAAGCGCTGCTGCGGTGCTCATCCGTGCCGTCGAGCCCACGCAAGGGTTGGCCGCGATGCGCCGCCGCCGCGGCCTGCCCGAGGCGCGCGCACTCTGTTCCGGTCCTGGCAAATTATGCGAAGCGCTGGGCGTGACTCATAAGCATAACGGGTTGCCACTCGACCGCACGCCTTTCGAGCTGCGCGCGCGCGCAAAGACTCCGGAAATCGTAACCGGTGTCCGCATCGGGATCACAAAAGCGGTTGAGAAGCCGTGGCGCTACGGACTCAAGGACTCGCCGTTTCTGAGCAAGCCGTTCAAGACCTCATTCTAATTCTGGACTGAGCGTCAAAACCAAACTCCTGTTTGGCTTTGTCGCTCGACACCGCATCGCCATCTTCGGCGATGTTGTAAATGCCTGGCTTTGCCTTCGTGAGTGCCTGCAGCGTCGCCCGCGCCGCCGCATCGATGTGAACCGCCGGCGCGCGCGAGGCTGTGTCCGACCATGTTCCTGGTCCGTAGAAAAAGCCGTACCGCAGCACAATGCCTTCCGGGAGTCCGAGCACTGCCTGCTCCAGCACAACAACCGCTTCGGCACTGCGGCGGGCGATGCCCTCGCCGTCCAAATTGAGCGGATCGCTCTCGGTCCGCGCGCCCGCACCGGGCGCATAGGCGAACGCAATACTTTGAGCGACCATGCGCTTCACATTCGCTGCACGCGCAGCGGCAACGAGATTGCTCGTTCCCTCGACGCGCAGGCGGGCGTTGCGCGCGAGACCTTCTTCATATTGTGGCGTGCCCGGCGCAAAGGCGAGATCAGTGAGCTGGTGGATGATCGCCTGAGGCGCCGCAGCCTTGACCGCACGCGCCAGTGCATCCGCATCGAAAACATCAACCACAACCGGCTCGGCGCCGAGGGCCCGCAGGGCATCGGCTTTGTCGGCAGACCGTGTGGTGCCGACGACGGTATGCCCAACCGCACGCAGCAGGGGCGTGAGCCGCCGCCCGATTGCTCCACCCGCTCCGGCTAGAAATATTTTCATTGCGCGCTCAGTAGGAGATGATGAACTCGCATCCTGCCGCCGTTTGAAATTCTCGCGTGACGCGGGCGGCGCCCAGATCGAATTCGAGTACGACGGCAGCATCGTGGCAGCACAGGAACGCGCGCTTGCCGTCGGCCGCAAAGCCAAAACCCATGGGCGCTTTGGGTGTGGCAAAGCCGCCGAGCTGTTTCAGCGTAACGGCATCATAGACCGCCGCATAGCTGTCAACGTGGGACGATGCGCAGATATATCGCCCGTCCGGCGACACGCGCACGCGGCGCAGCTGGTTGGCCTCGCCCGGCGCCCCCTCGATCGCAATGGTGTTGCGCAATGCGTGCGTCCGCGCATCGAAAACATGCACGATGCCCTTCGTGTGCGCACAGACAAAAAGCGTCCGTCCGTCAGGCGAAACCGCGATGCCTTCGGCACCGTGCTGAATATCCAGGATACCGAGCACCTTACGCGAAGCAATATCGAGCACCCCCACTGCTTCCCTGGTCTTGAAGGAGGCAAAAAGTTTTCCCGCCGCGTGGCTGATTGCGATCCAATGCGGCGAGCCGCCGATATCGATGCGATCGACTTTCGCCGTTGCAAGATCGACGGCCAGGACGGCATTGCCAAGTTCTGCGGTCGACCAGAGCGTGCCGGACGTATCCATCATGACGCTATGCGGGGCGATATTGGCGCCGACATCGATGGTGCGCTCGAGAGACTTCGACGCCAGATCGATCACCGCGATGCGACGGTCGGGGTCCTTGTTTTTGCCGAAGATGCCGCCGCCATAGACCGAGCCGTAGACCTTGGCGCCGTCCGGAGAACGGATCAGCTCATGGGTCGACGCCGGCATATCGCGGTCGGCAAGATGCTTAAGCGTGCGCGCGTCGAACCACTGGATCTTGTTGGCGCTCTTGGCGGTAAGGATGAGCGTATCGCCGCCGGGCCGGTTGTTGGGGTCGATGGTCATTGATTTTGTCGTTCCCTCTCACGGCCCTCATGGTGAGTACTTGCGCGATCTCGAGTAAACCGAGATCGGGTGACCGCCCCATCCTTCGAGACGCGGCCTGCGGCCGCTCCTCAGGATGAGGGCTGAGACTTGCCGCTGAACGTGAAACCTACCCCGCACCCTTCAGCCGCTCCAGCGCTTCCGCGATCTTGGTTTTGCGCCCGATCGCTTCTTCCCGTTTTTCCTTCTCCTCCTCGACCACTTCTTCCGGCGCGCGCGCGACGAAATTGGCGTTGCCGAGCTTGGCATCGACACGGGCAATGTCGGCGTTGGCCTTCTGCATTTCCTTGTCGAGACGCGCGCGCTCGGCGGCAAGATCGATCACGCCTTTCAGCGGCAGCGCCGCCACCTCGCCACGCACGACGAGCTGCACCGAGCCCTGTGGCGGCACGGCTGCAGAAGAAATCTCGGACACACGCGCCAGCCGCTTGATGAATTCAGCCCAGCGCTCCGCACGCGCCTTCGTTTCGGTAGAAGCGCCGGCAAGCACCAGCGGGATCGCCGCTGTGATGCTCATCTCGGCGCGGATCGAACGGACGGCGGTAATGAGTTCGATCACCCAGCCGATTTCGGCTTCGGCTTTGTCATCAGTGAGGCCCTCAAGCTTCGGCCAGTTGCTCAGTGCGAGCAGTTGGGAACGCTTCGGCCCCTGCTCCGCGGTCACCGCCCACAATTCCTCGGTGATGAAGGGCATGAAGGGATGCAGCAGCCTGAGGATCTCATCGAGCGTCCACGCGGCCATCGCGCGCGTTTCGTCCTTCGCCGCGCCGTCGGGACCGGTCAAAAATGGTTTCGACAGCTCGACATACCAGTCGCAATAAACGTTCCAGACGAAGCGATAGGCCGCACCGGCGGCGTCGGCGAAGTCGTAGGCGCCGATTGCTTGTGTAATTTCGGCGGCCGCTTTCGCGGTTTCGTGCGCGATCCAGCGGTTGAGCGTTTCTTTCGCCGATTTCGGATCGAAACCCTCGACCCGCGCCGCTCCGTTGAATTCCACAAAGCGCGCGGCATTCCACAGCTTGGTGGCGAAGTTTCGGTTGTTCTCGACGTCTTGCGGGCCGAGCCGGATATCGTGACCGGGCGCGACATTCCGCGCCAACGTAAAGCGCAGCGCGTCGGCGCCGAACTCGTCGATGACCCCGAGCGGGTCAACGACGTTGCCTTTCGACTTCGACATCTTGGCGCCGGAGGCATCGCGCACGAGACGGTGAATGTAGACATCGCCAAACGGCACCCATTGTTCGGACGGAGCGCCAGGGCGCTCCTTTTGCATGAAATGCAGCCCCATCATCATCATGCGGGCGACCCAGAAGAAGATGATGTCGAAGCCGGTGACCAGCGTTGAGGTGGGATAGAAACGTGAAAGCTCCGGCGTTTTGTCCGGCCAGCCGAGCGTCGAGAACGGCCACAAGGCAGATGAGAACCACGTGTCGAGCACGTCCTCATCGCGCCAAATTTCAACTGGTCCGCTTTCATGACGAACGTCAAAGCGTGTCGCATCTACACGACGATACGCCGGAGGCTCGCTAACGACTTTGACTTGTTCGCCATAGTATTCGGTAGCCTGCCGTACGGCCTCCGCTTCAGATTCGGCAACAAAAGTTTTAAGTGTAAACGGCACTGATCTTGAGCCGGTTTCTTCGTATGACGCCTTTGCGCGTCCATACCACGCCGGAATCTGGTGGCCCCACCACAGCTGGCGCGAAATACACCAGGGCTGGATGTTCTCCATCCAATTGAAGTAAGTCGTTTCCCAATTCTTGGGAATGAATTTGGTCTTGCCCGCGCGCACGGCAGCGATCGCAGGCTTCGCGAGCTCCTTCGCATTGACGTACCACTGGTCGGTCAGATACGGCTCAATGACGACGTTCGAGCGATCGCCATGCGGAACGACATGGGACTGCGGCTCGATTTTTTCGATCAGCCCTTTTTCTTCCAGCCGCGCCAGGATTGCCTTGCGCGCGGCGAAACGGTCCGTGCCATGCATCGCCAGCGTTGCATCGAAGTCGGCGGATTTCGGCACGCCGGCACGGAAGTCGGCATTATCCTTGAGCAGAAGCTTTGCTTCGGCGCTGAAGATGTTGATTTGCGGCAGGTTGTGCCGCTTGCCGACCTCGAAATCGTTGAAGTCGTGCGCCGGCGTAATTTTCACCGCGCCTGAACCCTTCTCGGGGTCGGAATACTCGTCGGCGATGATCGGAATCTTGCGTCCAACCAAAGGCAGGATCACCTTCTTGCCGACCAGTTTTTTGTAACGCTCGTCGTCGGGATGGACGGCAACTGCGGTGTCGCCAAGCATCGTCTCGGGCCGTGTCGTTGCGACCACGATGAAGGTCGACGGATCTTCCGGATTGAACGTCTTGCCCTCGATCGGATAGCGCAGGTGCCAGAGATGACCTCTGGTCTCGACCTGAACGACTTCGAGATCGGAAATGGCGGTGAGCAGTTTGGGGTCCCAATTGACCAGCCGCTTGTCCTTGTAGATGAGCCGTTCGCGATGAAGTTCTACAAAAACTTTAAGAACGGCACGGGACAGCCCCTCGTCCATGGTGAAGCGTTCGCGCGACCAGTCGCAGGACGCACCGAGACGTTTGAGCTGGTTGACGATGGTACCGCCGCTCTCGGCCTTCCATTCCCACACGCGCTTGAGGAAGGCTTCGCGCCCCATCTCGCGGCGGCCCTTCTCCTGCCGCTCCATCAGTTGACGCTCGACCACCATCTGCGTCGCGATGCCGGCGTGGTCCGTGCCAGGCTGCCAGAGCACGTCCTTGCCGCGCATGCGCTCGAACCGGCACAAAATGTCCTGGAGCGTGTTGTTGAGCGCATGGCCCATATGCAATGAGCCGGTCACGTTCGGCGGCGGAATGACGATAGAGTATGGCTTCGCGCCGGCGCGCTCGGGCCGGCCGGCACGGAAGGCGCCCGCCTGCTCCCAAGTCCGGTAAATTCGGCCCTCGACGTCCGAGGGCTGGTAGGTCTTATCGATCGGCATCGTATTGCTTGGCTCGCTTCACTCGCTAGAGGATGCCTTTTTGCGTCGAACCATATTCCGCTCATTCCCGCGCAAGCGGGAATCCAGCATCATGAGCACAGGTCCGCGCTGGATCCCCGCTTTCGCGGGGGATGAACGGCTAGGTCGATAATCGCGCGGTAGAAAGCCCGCCGAGCCCGCCGGAGTCAACTTTGGCCCCCACCCCGCCCGTTTTGCGCGGCAGCGCGACCAGCGCCATCACCCTGCTGGCGCTGGCCTCCTTTGCCAGCCAGTCGATGGTGCGGGTGTCGGATTCGCTATTGCCGCAGATTTCGGCCGATCTCGGGGTCACCGTGGGCGCGGCTTCGATCGTCGTCACCGCCTATGCGCTTGCGCACGGTTCGGTGCAGCTTGTCATCGGCCCGGTCGGCGACCGCTTCGGCAAATACGCCTGCATCATCGCGGCCTGCGGCATGTCGACGGTTCTGGTGCTGCTATGTGGCCTGGCACGCTCGCTGCCGGCCCTGGTGGCGGCGCGGCTCGCCTGCGGGCTTGCTGCCGGGTGGATCATTCCGCTGGCCATGGCTTTCCTTGGCGACGTCATTCCCTACGAACGCCGACAGCAAGTGCTGGGCACGTTCCTGTCCGGACAAATCCTCGGCCAGTTGTTCGGCCAGGCGGCCGGCGGCGTCCTCGGCGACTTTTTCGGATGGCGCCGTGTCTTTTATTTTCTTTCCGCGCTGTTCGCGATTTCAACTGCCGCACTAATTATCGAATTTATTCGCAATCCGATCACCCGCGCCGGGCATGCCACGGCCACGCGTTCGCGCGGCTTCATCACAGATTACGCCACCGTGCTGCGCTCGCCTTGGGCGCGGTTGATCATCGCGCTGGGCTTCATTGAGGCCGCTTTCATGTTCGGCGCCTTCACTTATGTCGGCGCCGACCTGCATCTGCGCTTCGGCGTTAATTTCGCCTTGGTCGGGCTGTTCGTCGGCGCTTTCGCGATCGGTGGCCTGATCTACAGTTTGTCAGTGCGCAGGTTGGTGAACGGGCTCGGACAAATCGGACTCGTCACCGGCGGCGGCGTGTTGCTCGCGATCGCTTACGTGACGATCGCATTCGCTCCACACGTCTACATGGCACCTTTTGCGATCACCGGTATCGGCTTCGGCTATTACATGCTGCACAACACGCTGCAGACCAATGCAACGCAAATGACGCCGCAAGCGCGCGGCACCGCGGTGGCGATTTTTTCTTCGGCGCTCTATCTCGGACAAACGCTGGGTGTTGCCGTCAACGGATTCATATTCGACCGTTTCACTGCAGTGCCGGTTTTCGTGATCGCGGCGGCAGGTCTGCTAGGGCTCGGTCTTTGGTTCGCGCGCGTGCTGAAGCAGAGGCGGGACCAAGGAATTTAAAATTCATCCGTCGATCTTTAAGCAATCCCCGCTCATCCCCGCGAAAGCAGGAATCCAGTGAAAAAAGCAACCGCCGAACAAATCGCTCTGGACCCCCGCATTCGCGGGGGTGAGCGGAATTTGTGGCAGCCTTCCCGACCTCCGCTCATTCCCGCGAAAGCGGGAATCCAGTTAACGAGCAAAGAAAAAGTGCTGGACCCCCGCGTACGAGAGGCTGAGCGGGATGTATCGTTGCGCAGAGAATGAGAGCGCTTAAGGCCGGCCGCGCGACACGCGCTCGATTTCGGCGCGCACGATGCGTTCAACCAATCCAGGCAAATTATCGTCGAGCCACGACTTGAGCATCGGCCGTAACATCTCGCGTACGAGATCTTCGAGCGTGCGTGCATTTTGCCCGATCACCGTGTGTGCGAGCGAATTGAATGCACTATCAACCGCCGCGATGGTCTCGTTGGAGATCAATGCGCGTTCGGCTGACCGTTCCGGTTTGGTCGTAAACACCACGTCGGATGCCCCATCGATGGTGCGGAAAC
>JBATYN010000223.1:0-6964 GCA_049674125.1 Pseudolabrys sp.
CGTCTACACCGGCCGCGAATACGTGCAGGAGATGATCAACATGCGCGGCGGCGACATTTTCATGGGCGCGTTCAACGCCGAGCAGGTGATGTACAACCATTTCGGTTACCGTTCGCCGATTCCGAACCTCTACAGCGCGGGCTCGGCTGGCCACCCCGGCGGCGCGATTTCGGGCGGCTCGGGCTACATCAGCGCGAGCATTATCGCCAACGACCTCGGCCTCAAGCCGTGGTGGACACCATGGGACGCACGCGCAGCGCTCGAGCAATTGCCGCAACTGGAGCGCGGCGCGGCATGACGATAAGAAGTGACTGGGTCCCCGCTTTCGCGGGCATGAGCGGATGTGAGGTACAATCCGCTTTTCCCGCTCATCCCCGCGAAGACGGGGATCCAGGGCCATAGAAGAAAGCTGCTGTATGAGTGCGGATTTGAACAATATTGTATTCCCGGGCCTCAAGGATCGCGTCGTCATTATTACCGGAGCCGGACAAGGCATCGGCCGCGTGTTTGCAAAATCATTTGCGATGTCGGGCGCGCGCGCCGTAATTGCCGAGCTGAATGAAAAGAAGGCCGCGGCGGTTGCCGGAGAAATCATGGCCGCCGGCGGCCGGGCGCTGGCGATCACAACAGATGTCGCGGACGAAGCCTCAATCGCCGAAATGATCGAGGTTGTCGAGGATGAATACGGCCGCATCGACGTTTTGATCAACAACGCGGGGGTTTTCTCAACGTTGGAAATGCGCCCGTTCGACCAGATTCCGTTGGAGGAATGGGAGCGGGTTCTGCGCGTGAATTTGACGGGTCCGTTTCTCTGCGCCCGCGCTGTGCTGCCAGCGATGCGGCGCGCGAAATGGGGCCGCATTATTAATGTCGCCTCCGGGGCGGTACGGCTTGGCCGGCCGAACTACCTGCACTACATCGCCACCAAGGCCGCACTTGCCGGCATGAGCCTTTCGATGGCGCGCGAACTCGGCGCGGACAATATCACCGTGAACGCAATACTGCCGGGCGCCACGTTTACGGAAATCGAGCGCAAAACCGTGACGCCGGCCCAGAAGGAGCGCATCATCGCAATGCAGTGCGTACCGCGCGCGGAAGTGCCTGAGGATTTGGTCGGCGCGGTGCTGTTTCTGGCCTCCGAAGCATCGGCCTTTGTCACGGGACAAAGCCTAAACCTCGACGGCGGGGTGACCGGATCATGAAATTTTCTCTGTCATTCCGGGACGCGCCGACGGCGCGGGCCCGGAATCGATACGCCACAGCGCTGCGGGTTATGGATTCCGGGCTCGCCGCTACGCGGCGCCCCGGAATGACGGGATTAAATGCAGGAGCCGGCTCATGACTCCGACTGTTGCCATCATTGCGCCGGGAAATATGGGCGCCGGAATCGGCCAGCGTCTGACCGAAAACAAAATCACCGTGCTCACATCGCTTGCGGGCCGAAGCGAAGAAAGCGCTAAACGCGCCCGGCAAGCCGGCATGCAACCGGTCGAGGAGCGTGTCCTGGCGGAAGCCGATTTTCTATTGTCGATCGTGCCGCCCGGTGATGCGTTGGCACTCGCAAAACGGCTTGCGCCCCTGCTTACCGCCGCCAACAAGAAGCCAATCTACGTTGAATGCAACGCGGTCAGCCCGCCGACGATGCTAAAGATCGCGGACGAGATTGCAGGGAGCGGCTGCGCCTTCATTGGCGCCGGCATTATCGGGCCCCCACCCAAGCCGGGCAGCACAAACACGCGGATATACGCCTCCGGCCCGCACGCCGGTGAACTCGCGGCACTCAATGACTACGGCTTGATCGTGCGCGTGTTGAGCGGCCCGCTCACTGCGGCTTCCGCATTGAAAATGTCCTATGCGGGGATCACCAAGGGCTTCACGGCGCTGGGCGCGGCTATGATGCTGGCGGCAACGCGCGGCGGCTCAGCTGAAGCGCTCAAAGCCGAACTTGCCGAAAGCCGGCCGGACTTGCTGCGCTATCTTTCAAACCAGGTGCCGGCCATGTATTCCAAAGCCTATCGGTGGGTGGCCGAGCTCGACGAGATCGCGTCCTTCGTCGGCAGCGAGCACGCCGAACACGAAATGCTGACGGCCGCCGCGCGACTTTACGAGCGTATCGCCGAGGACGCCGACGGCGAAAAAAAGGAAGTCGGTACGCTCGATCGATTTATCGGCAAGCCATGACCGCAGAATCCCCCGTCCTCTCCGAAACGCGCGACGGCTATCGCGTCATAACGCTCAACCGGCCGGACAAGCTCAACGCCTTCAATGAGGAGATGCATCTGGCGTTGCGCAAGGCGATTGATGACGCAGAGGCAGACGAAAACTGCCGTACGTTGATGATCACCGGCGCGGGTCGCGGTTTCTGCACAGGTCAGGATCTCAGCGATCGGCTCGCCAAGCCGGGCGAGACTGTGGTGCTCGGTGGGACACTCGAGCAGCATTACAATCCGCTGATACGCAAGTTGCGTTCCCTTCCCTTCCCTGTCGTGGCGGCGGTGAATGGTGTTGCCGCCGGCGCCGGCGCCAACATCGCGCTGGCCTGCGACATCGTGATTGCGAGCATGAAAGCGAGCTTCATCCAATCCTTTGCGCGTGTCGGCCTGATTCCCGATTCGGGCGGCACGTGGAATTTACCGCGCCTCGTCGGCGACGCGCGTGCGCGCGGCCTCGCGCTGCTGGCGCAGGGGTTGGATGGCGAAAAGGCTGCAGAGTGGGGCCTCATCTGGCGCGCGGTCGAGGATGAGAATTTGATGCGCGAAGCAACGCGGATCTGCGAGCACTTCGCGATGGCGCCGACGCAAGGTTTGGCGCTGATTAAGCAAGCCCTCAATGCATCTGCAGACAACACGCTCGATGCGCAACTCAACCTCGAACGCGACCTTCAACGCGCCGCCAGCCTGACGCCCGACTATGCCGAGGGCGTTCGCGCCTTCATGGAGAAGCGCAAGCCGAACTTCACTGGCCGCAAAAAATGACTCAAGCGCCGACCAAAATACCGTTGCGCGTCGGCATCGCCGGTCTCGGCGCAGTCGGCCTGGAAGTGGCAAAGCGCCTGATTGCGGGCGTGCCGGGCCTCACACTCGCCGCGGTCGCCGTGCGCGACGCCGATAAAGCTCGGCGTGCCCTTCCGCCGGCCGGCAGCAGCATCCCCGTTCGCAAGGCGACTGAGCTCGCGAATGATTGCGACATCGTCGTTGAGTGTTTGCCGCCCGCGCTCTTTCGCGACGTCGCCATCAGCGCCATCGACAAGGGTCGTATATTCATGCCGCTTTCGGTCGCACAGCTCCTGGAAAACAGCGACCTGATTGAACGCGCAAAGCTTAAGGGCGCCCGCATTTTGGTGCCGACCGGCGCGCTCATCGGCCTCGACGCCGTGCGGGCGGCCGCTGAAGGCACAATCCATTCGGTCAAGATGGTGACACGAAAACCGCCTGCGGGGCTGGAGGGCGCGCCTTATCTGCTTGAGCACAAAATTTCCGTGGCCGGCCTGAAAGATGCACGGAAAGTGTTCGACGGCAGTGCGCGCGAAGGCGCCCGTGGCTTTCCCACCAACGTTAACGTCGCAGCGGCTTTGAGCCTCGCCGGCATCGGGCCCGATCGCACGCAGCTCGAAATCTGGGCCGACCCGGCGGTGACCAGAAACACCCACACCATCACGGTCGACGCCGATACCGCACGTTTCACAATGACGATTGAGAACATTCCGTCCGAAAATCCACGCACCGGCAAAAGCGTCGCGCCTTCCACCGTCGCTGCGCTGCGCGCATTGGTATCGGAGCTGAAGGTGGGGACTTGATTCAGACCCGCAGGAAAACCTTACGTCGATAGAGGAACCCGGCGAGCACGACGGCCAATACAAGCCCCACGATGTGCGCAATGAAGAGACCGGTTCCCGGCGTCACATGCCGGTCGAACCATGCAGATACGTCGCCGCCCACAAGGCGCAGCGCAAAAGGTTCGAACCCGGCAATGCCATTGATGAGATAGAGCAGAAGGGCGTTGGCGCCGACCCACACAAAGATCGTCGCCCACGCCTTCCAGGCCCACACGTCAATCACTTGATGCAAGATGCCCAGCAGGATCGCGCTGTATCCGCCGGCGACCAAGACGAATGAAGACGTCCAGATCGCCTTCACGATGGGAAATTGCAGGCCCCACAAATGACCAGCGGCCACCATGATGATGCCGCCGCCGATCAGCCACAGGGATCGTTGCGTTGGAGTCAGCCGTTCGTCTTTCAACAGCAGGCCCGATAACGCGCCGAGCAAGCACGTTCCAATCGCCGGCAGCGTGCTGAGCAACCCTTCCGGGTCACGGCTGATGTCCCATAGCCGCCCCGGCAGATAATGAAGATCGATCCAGTTGGCGAGATTGGCGTTGGGCTCGAAGGAGACTACATCGGCTCCGGGCACCGGGACGAAAGTCATCACCGCCCAATAACCGCCAAGCAAGGCAATCAGCGCGACAACAAGCCCGCGCCGGTTGAGGTTTAGAAACAGAATTGACGTAAAGAAATAACAGATGGCGATGCGCTGCAGGATGCCGACAAAGCGGATGTCGCCCCATTGGTGGCCGACCCCGCCGTAAAAAATTAATCCGAGAACATACAACACCAGTGTACGACGCAGGATGCGTGCATAGACCTGCATCTTTCGTTCGCGTTCCAACAACTTCGGTAAGGCCAGGGCGATCGAAACGCCAGTTACGAAAATGAACAGCGGGAAGATGAGATCATAAAAGCGGATTCCCACCCACTCGACGTGGCTCATTTGTGTTCCAAGGAAATCGCCAATCGTGCTGAGTGCGGGACCCTTGTCGCGCAGCATGCGGTCGAGCGTCCAGATCGCGCCGTCTGCACCAAGGATAAGGAATATGTTGATCCCACGCAGCGCGTCGACCGCAATGACACGGTCGGTTTGCAGGGCGAGCGGCACTTCTGCGTAACGCATGCGCGCGGGTGACGGTTTCAGACAAAGCATTGACCGGACGGAAACCAGCCAACGTAAAATTGGTTGCGTGGCGAAGCAGTGTGCCCGCCTGGCAAACTTACGTCAAAAGCAGATGAATTGCCGACAGGGGCTGCGGAGATACGAAGCCGCCTGGCAGGTCTTTAGTGCCGTGTCGCCATTGCAGTCACAGCTGCGTCACAATGACCGCCTGGTTCCTGAACACGGAAGTAGTTCCGGCCTACGAATGAATGGTCGTAGTGATGCCAGGAGGTACTGTGATCCATTGCCTGGATACCGGCGAGCGTCACCGCGAAGACCGAGCTTTCCATGTCACGCTGTTGCGCATCGAGATTCTGCGGCAACCGGGAGCTCGCGTAATCAACGTAATAAACCTTGCGCACACAGGACGCCTCTTTGACCGAGTCGAGCGCGGCCTTGGCCGTCATCAGGTGATCGGTGTGGTCTTGCGGATTGATGCGCTTGTCGGTCTCGGCGACGTTAACCTGGATGAGCCTGGCCCCTCCACGTTCGTAGGCGATGATCGCGCGCAGCGTGGCAACGAGATCATCCCAGCCTTCGTACGTGGCGGAACCATCAACCGCCCGCAAAATATTATTCTCGCCGGTGGCCAGACGCTTGAGAGACTGAAATCCGGTTTCGGCATAACCCGCGCCGGAGGCATTGCCATCAGGCGCGCGCAGGAAATAGCTCACGGTGTTGCGATAACTGACGCGGTAGATCGCATGGCCGTTAAATGACATCGGCGCAGCAACCCGCTCGGCCGGCGCAGCGTCGGCGTCGGCCATGAAGCGGATGGCGGCTTCCGCCCCATTTTCACGCGCCAGATAAAATGGATGCTTGCGCCCGCCCATGCCGGCGCCCAGCCCGGCGTCGCCGGCTGTCAGATGCACAAATACGGTTTTGGCGGCACTGCCGATCACGTCCTGAAAGGCGGACGGATTCATGAACAGTTGCCAGTCGTCCTCGTGTGCCGCGAAATAGAACGACACTTTGTCCGGCCGCTTGCCTTCGTCCGCCAATGCTGGCGCACTCGCCAGCATTGCGCCGGCAAGACAGGCAGCAGCAAACGTTCGCGTTATTGGCATCCCCCGGTCCCTTTCAGGCGCGCTGATATTCGTCAAATAGGATATGAATGTGACGGATTCAATGAACGGCCGCACAGGCTCCGTCAACTGCGGCCCTCTCCAAGGTTAACTTATTTGACAATCCCGGAACGCGCTTTATCGTTTGTATACAAATAATTAGCCCCGGTTTACCTTATGAAACCTGCGCCCTTCGTCCGTCACGTGCCGAAGACGCTCGACGAGGCGCTGAGGATTCTGGCGGAAGTCGCCCCCCATGACGGCCGTGTGCTCGCGGGCGGGCAGAGCCTCGTCCCCATCATGGCGTTTCGCCTCGCCAAGCCGGCGCATCTTGTGGACATCAACGAAATTGCAGGCCTCGACAAGATCTCGAGCGACGGCCAAGCGCTGACCATCGGCGCCTGCGTCCGCCATGCCGCGTTTCACAAATCCGTTGTCGACAACCCGCTCGGGCAATTGCTTAGCGCTGTTGCCCGCCATATCGCGCACTATCCGATCCGCATGCGCGGAACGTTTTGCGGTAGCCTCGCCCACGCTGACCCTGCATCGGAATGGTGTCTGGTCGCGGCGACGCTCGATGCGACGCTTGTCGCCAAAAGCACGCGCGGCGAGCGGCTGATCGCCGCCAAAGACTTTTTCGCCGGCATCATGTCGACAGCGCTGGCCGAAAACGAATTGCTCACGGAAGCGCGGCTCCCGCTGTTGCCGGTCGACGCAAAGTTCGGATTCAACGAATTCAACCGCCGTGCTGGCGATTTTGCGATGGCCGCATCGCTGGTCACTTACCGTTTGCAAGCCGGCAGAATTATCGATGCCCGCATCGGCCTGGGCGGAGCCGAGGCGTCTCCGCGCCGAATCGCAGAGGCCGAGGGCGCGCTCAACGGCAAAGCTCCCGGCGATGCGGTCTTCCGC
>JBATYN010000224.1:0-2260 GCA_049674125.1 Pseudolabrys sp.
GAAGCCCCGCCCGAAAATTGGGCGAAGATTGGGAACGAGTTCATATTGGCGGACAAGCTTTCCGCTGAAGTATTCAAGCACGCAAAAGTCACAGCTTTCGAAAGAGTGTCTGATGCTCCGGCAAAAGTGCTGGACCATATGACACTCACGCATCCCCTTTACGGCAGGGGCTACGATTTCATTGTGCCGCTTCTTGACGGCGATCACGTCACCGATGAAGACGGGACAGGCTTTGTGCACACCGCGCCGGGTCATGGCCGTGACGACTTTGAAATTTGGATGAGCAAAAAATCTTTGCTCGATGCGGCAAAGATCAACACAGCCATCCCTTACACCGTCGACGAAAACGGCGCGTTCACTGAAGCTGCACCTGGCTTCACGGGCAAGCGCGTCATCAACGACAAGGGCGAAAAAGGTGACGCTAACGAAGCGGTTATCAAGGCGCTGGTCGAGGCCGGCAACATCATCGCGCGCGGCCGCCTCAAGCATCAATACCCGCACTCCTGGCGTTCGAAGAAGCCGGTCATCTTCCGCAATACGCCGCAGTGGTTCATCGCGATGGATAAGCCAATTACCGACGGTCATATCCGTTGGTCTCTCGACTCTGGCATTGCCTCTTTAGACACTTTGCGGAATAGGGCGCTCAAGGCGATTTCCGTAACGCGCTGGGTGCCCGCTGCCGGCGAAAATCGCATCACGGGCATGATCGAGAGCCGCCCTGACTGGGTGATCTCGCGCCAGCGCGCCTGGGGCGTGCCGATTGCCGCATTCGTCAAGGAAAAGCCGGACGGCTCGGTCGACATCCTGCAAGACCCGGATGTCGAATTGCGTATCGTTGAAGCCTTCGAAAAAGAAGGCGCTGATGCCTGGTACAAGCCGGGCGCGCGCGAACGCTTCCTCGGCAAGCTCGCAAACGACGGTTGGAAGAAGGTCGACGACATTCTCGACGTCTGGTTTGACTCGGGCTCCACGCACGCTTTCGTTCTCGAGGATGAGAAACATTTCCCGACGCTTGCTGGCATCAAGCGTAAGGTGGACGGTGGCAAAGACACGGTTATGTATCTGGAAGGCAGCGACCAGCATCGCGGCTGGTTCCACTCGTCGCTTTTGGAAAGCTGTGGCACGCGCGGGCGCGCACCTTTCGATGTGGTGCTCACCCACGGCTTCGTGCTCGACGAGGACGGCCGCAAGATGTCGAAATCGCTCGGCAACGTCACGGCGCCGCAGGACGTCATCAAGCAATCCGGCGCCGATATCCTGCGCATGTGGGTCTGTGCATCGGACTATGCTGACGACCTGCGCATCGGCCCTGAAATCCTGAAGACCACGGTCGAAACCTACCGCAAGCTGCGCAACACCGTGCGCTGGATGCTCGGCAGCCTCGCGCATTTCCGCGAGGAAGATCACATCGAGCTCGACAAGACGCCGGAGCTGGAGCGGCTAATGCTGCACCGGCTCTATGAGCTCGATGTACTGGTGCGCAAAGCCTATGCCGACTTCGACTACAAGCGCATTTTCGCGGCGCTTTCAAGCTTCATGACATCTGACCTGTCGGCGTTTTATTTCGACATCCGCAAGGATACGCTCTATTGCGATCCGTTCTCGTCGGTGAAACGCAAAGCCTGCCTCACTGTGCTGGACCACTTGTTTCGCTGCACGGTCACGTGGCTTGCGCCGATGCTTTGCTTCACCGCCGAAGAATCGTGGCTCTCGCGCTATGGCGAGGCCGCAAAATCCGTGCATCTTGAAAGTTTTCCCAAGGTGCCAGCGGCCTGGCGCGACGACAAGCTCACAGAAAAGTGGCGCAAGATCCGTACTGTGCGGCGTGTCGTCACCGGCGCACTTGAGATCGAACGTGCGCAAAAGCGCATCGGCTCCTCGCTGGAGGCGCATCCGATCGTTCACGTATCGAATGCAGAACTCTACGAAGCCGTCGTTGATTGCGATCTCGCCGAGGTCTGCATCACATCCGCGGCGACGCTTGTTCAGGACGAAGGACCCGCAAACGCCTTCCGTCTGCCGGACGTGACAGGTGTCGCGGTGGTTCCAAATCTCGCCGAGGGCAGAAAATGTGCGCGGTCCTGGAAAATCCTCACCACCATTGGCGCTGATCCGGAGTTTCCGGAGGTCTCGCCGCGCGATGCGCAGGCGCTGCGCGAGTGGGAAGCCATGCGCAAGGCGGCGGAGTAAGCCGTGTCTTACCTCACCGGTCCGTTCACGCGCTTCGGATCCGTTGCGGCGGTGATTGCTTGCCTTCTCG
>JBATYN010000225.1:0-6032 GCA_049674125.1 Pseudolabrys sp.
CCGCCGCCAGCACTTGCGCCGCGAGATTGAGCGCGGTCACCTCATGCAGCGATCCGTCCGCCTTGCCCCGCCCGCGTGGCGAGCGCACGGCGTCGTAGATGTATGCTTCCGGCATTGGTCTATCTCCAACCTCTCTGTCGTCATGCCCGGCCTGTGCCGGGCATCCGCGTCTTACTGACTCAAGTAAAGGCGTGGATGGCCGGGACAAGCCCGGCCACGACTCTGAATTTTGGCGCGAGATCCACCCGTCAGAGGCTCCTCGCAATCAGCAGCTTCATGATCTCGTTGGTGCCCGCGTAGATGCGCAACACGCGCGCGTCCCGGTACATCCGCGAGATCGGATATTCGTCCATATAGCCATAGCCGCCGAACAATTGCAGGCAGCGGTCGATCACTTTGCCTTGCGTATCGGTGAGGCGGTATTTCGCCATGGAGGCTGTGACGGTATCGAGCGCGCCCTTCACATGCTCCTCGATGCAATGATCGAGAAACACCTTGGCAATCGTGGTGTCGGTCTTGCACTCGGCCAGTTCGAACTGGGTATTCTGAAACTCGATAATCGCTTTGCCAAACGCTTTTCGCTGTTTGACATAATCGATCGTCAGCGCGAGCGCCCGCTCCATCATCGCAACGGCATGCACGGCAACGATCAAACGCTCCTGCGGCAATTCTTTCATAAGCTGGTAGAAGCCCTGCCCTTCTTCGCTGCCAAGCAGGCTCGACGCGGGCAGCTGGACGTCTTCGAAGAACAGCTCCGAAGTGTCGGCTGAATCCATGCCGAGTTTTTTCAGTTTGCGGCCACGGCGAAAGCCTTGCGCGTCGTCAGCCTCAACCACAAACAGTGACGTGCCTTTGGCACCGGCTTTCGGATCGGTTTTGGCGACAACAACGATCAGGTTGGCGTGCTGGCCGTTGGTGATGAACGTTTTGGAGCCGTTGAGCAAATAACCATTGCCGGATTTTTTTGCCGACGCGCGGACGCCTTGCAGATCGGAGCCGGTGCCCGGCTCGGTCATGGCGATCGCGCCCACCATTTCACCGGTCGCCAGCTTCGGCAGCCACCGTTTCTTCTGATCCTCGGTGCCGTAATGCAGGATGTAGGGAGCGACGATTCCCGAATGCAGCGGTGCGCCGAAGGTATCAAAGCCGACGAGCGCGAATTCACGATTGATCACCGCCTCATGCGCGAAGCTGCCGCCGGCGCCGCCATATTCCTCTGGCATCGATGCGCACAGAAGGCCGGCTTCACCCGCCTTGTTCCAGACCTCACGGTCGTAAATGTGAGCCTCGTGCCAGCGGTCAAGATGGGGAGCGAATTCATCGGCGATAAAACGCCGTGCCTGCTCTTCAAGCAGGACAAGGTCTTCGCTCATCCAGGCCGGGCGCGGGAGATTGATTGCGTCCATGGCGATTCGATCCGTCGGCCAAGATAAGGCGCGGTGCCGACGGACGCGAGCAGTAAAATGGCGTCAAACCCCGATTGCGGCAGCCGACGCTGTGCTCCATCATGCTTTCTCCAGAGAGAAAGGGCTTGCCGGTGATCGCCTGTCGCCTCGGGGCCGTTATCGCTTTTGCGCTGATGCTTGTCGTTTCCGCGCAGGCGCAGGCCGTTCTGCACGGGAGGGAGTCGCCGCCGGGTGAAGCCGTCCCCGCCAATGGGACGTTCTCGATCCGCTTTCCGATCTCGTATAAAGAGGTTGAATATCAGGGCATCGAAACGAAATCCGCAGATCCCAAAGAAGCGGCGTCGGCCGTGCACATGCTGACCGGCGTGGACAGCGACGGCTTGAGATTCTCCGCAACCGAACAGCCACTCCGTCTACCGATGCCGCCGATCGATAGTTTCATGGAAACGGCAAAAAGGCGGTTCGAGGCGGTTGCATCGGACGTGCAACATCAGCAGAAGGACGGCTTGGAAATTCTGTCGTTCACCCTCAGTGAGCCCAAGCAAGAATATTTTTTTCAGGTAATGCGCGGCAAGACGTCCGGCTACGTACTGGCTGTGCAATTTCCCGCCGAGTTGCGCGGCAAGGCGAGCGGCATGAAGGACGACTTCTTCAGTTCGTTCAAGATTGTCAGGCAGTGAAGGATCGATTGTGGCCGTAATGCTGGCTGGATCCGCGTCGCGATTTATCACCTAAACAGAGGGTGGCCACGACTGCGGCTGAGTGTTACGAGCGAAGAGAATATAAGCCGGGCTTGTCACCACTATGACTTCGATGGACGGCGCCAAAGCGCCGCAAGTGCTTGATTCGCCAACGGCGTGGCGGCGCCTGTGTGTGGCGGTGGTGCTCTCCACCATTGGCGGCGTCGGCATGTGGTCAGTCATGGTGGCGCTGCCGGTCATCCAGACAGATTTCGGCGTGAGCCGCGCCGATGCCTCCCTGCCCTTCACCATGGTGATGATCGGCTTTGCGGGCGGTGGCATCGTCATGGGCCGGATCGCCGACCGCTTCGGCATTGCCGTGCCGCTCGGCATCGGAACACTGGCGTCATCCCTCGGCTATCTGGCGACCGGATGGTCGTCGAGCCTGTGGCAGGTTGCGCTCGCTCACGGACTGATCGGAGTCGGCTGCTCGGCAACGTTCGGCCCACTCATGGCCGATATGTCGCATTGGTTCGTGCGCCGACGCGGCATTGCCGTTGCGATCGCAGCCTCCGGGAATTATTTCGCCGGAACAATCTGGCCGCCGGTGGTGCAGCATTTCATCGCCGCCGACGGCTGGCGCGCGACCCATATCGGCATCGGATTGTTCTGCCTCGTCGCAATGTCGCCGCTGGTCTTCGCGCTGCGGCGCCGAATCGACAATCATCATAGCGATGCCGCCGGTGCGGCGGCTGCGCGCCGGCAAGCCGAGGCGCCGTTCTCGCCGCTAGCGCTGCAAGTGCTCTTGTGCATCGCTGGCGTCGCGTGCTGTGTGGCGATGTCGATGCCGCAAGTGCACATCGTCGCCTATTGCGGCGATCTCGGTTACGGCGTTGCGCGGGGCGCCGAAATGCTGTCGTTGATGCTTGGCTTTGGCATCATCAGTCGCATCGCATCAGGCTTCATCGCGGACCGCATCGGCGGCGTGCGCACGCTGCTTCTCGGCTCGGTGCTGCAAGGCGCTGCGTTGTTTCTTTATCTCTGGTTCGACGGATTGGCCTCACTCTACGTGATCTCGGCGCTGTTCGGCCTGTTCCAGGGCGGCATCGTGCCGAGCTACGCGATCATCGTTCGCGAATATTTCTCGCCGCGCGAGGCCGGAACGCGCGTCGGCCTTGTCATCATGGCAACGCTGCTCGGCATGGCGCTGGGCGGCTGGATGTCGGGCTTGATCTTCGACCTTACCGGATCTTACCGTGCAGCCTTCCTGAACGGCCTTGCGTGGAACCTGGTGAACGTATCGATCATGGCATGGCTGATGTGGCGATCTCGCCGCCGCGGTCATCTTGCGGCGGCGTAAAGTCGGTTCGTTTGCTCGAACAATCCGCTCATTCCCGCGTACGCGGGAATCCAGCAAATGAAAATCCGAAAAATCAGGCTCTGGGTCCCCACTTTCGCGGGGACGAACGGCAAACAGATTTAGAATGCGTCGTCCGGCAATTCCATGGTCGAGGCCGCGCCGGCCTGAATGCGCGTTAGCCGTGTCGCTGTCTCGGGCAACATACGCTCCATGAAGAAACGCGCGGTGACGAGTTTGGCGTTCAAGCGTGCCGCCGAGCCGTTTGCTTCCGGCAATTTGGCAAGCGCGGCTTCGGCGATCCTGCACCACATGTAGCCGAGCGCGACCAGCCCAAAGAGGTGCATGTAGTCGTAAGAGCCGGCGCCGGCATTGTCCGGCTTGGCCATAGCGTTCTGCATGAACCACATTGAGGCCTCTTGTAGATGGGCGAGCGAGGCTCCGAGCGGCTTGAGATAGGGGTTCATCGCGTCGTTGTTGACGCGTTCCTTGAGATAAGTCTGCACTTCGTTGAAAAACGCCATGATCGCCCGGCCACCATCCTTGCCGAGCTTGCGGCCGACGAGATCGAGCGCCTGAATTCCGTTGGCACCTTCATAAATCTGTGCAATGCGCGCGTCGCGCACGAATTGCTCCATGCCATGCTCGGCGATATAGCCGTGACCGCCGAATATTTGCTTCGCCATCACTGCATTAGCGAAACCGCCGTCGGTGAGTACGCCTTTGATCACCGGCGTGAGAAGGCCCATGTGATCATCGGCGCTCTTGCGTTCATTTTCGTCGTCGGAACGATGTGCAACATCGCTCTTGAGTGCAGTCCACAGCACTAACGCGCGCCCTGCCTCATTGAAGGCCCGCATGCTCATCAGCGCGCGGCGCACGTCCGGATGCACAATGATCGGATCAGCCGGCTTGTCCGGATACTTCACGCCGGATATGGAGCGACCTTGCAGCCGCTCTTTCGCGTAGACCGCAGCGTTCTGGTAAGCGACCTCCGAAAGCGCGAGACCCTGCACACCGACACCGAGCCGCGCCTCGTTCATCATCGTGAACATGGCATTGAGCCCGCGATTCTCTTCGCCGATCAGCCAACCGGTTGCGCCGTCGTAGTTCATCACACATGTGGAGTTGCCATGGATGCCCATCTTCTCTTCGATCGAGCCGCAGCTGACTGCATTGCGGCCGCCGAGCGAACCATCGTCCTTCACCATGATTTTCGGCACCACGAATAGCGAGATGCCTTTAGTCCCGTCTGGCGCACCCTCGATGCGAGCAAGCACCAGATGGATGATATTTTCGGAAAGGTCGTGCTCGCCGGCCGAGATGAAGATTTTGGTGCCGGATATTTTGTAGCTGCCGTCCGCCTGCTTCACCGCCTTCGATCGCAGCAGCCCGAGGTCGGTGCCGCAATGCGGCTCGGTGAGATTCATGGTACCGGTCCAGATACCCTCCACCATCTTGGGCAGATATTTTTTCTTCAACTCATCAGAACCGTGCACGAGCACCGCGGCGATCGCGCCTTGCGTGAGACCCGGATACATCGCGAAAGCCATATTCGCCGAGCAAAAGAATTCATTGACGACTTCAGTCAACGTCGCCGGCAGTCCCTGCCCGCCGAATTCGCTCGGCGCCGAAATGCCGATCCAGCCGCCTTCAACGATTTGTTTGTAGGCTTCCTTGAAACCCTTTGGGGTCGTCACGCTGCCGTCGGCTGCGCGCTTGCAGCCTTCTTTATCGCCGACCCGGTTGAGCGGAGTGAGCACCTCTTCACTGAACTTGGCCGCCTCGCGCAGCACTGCCTCCACCACATCAGGTGAGGCATCAGAGAAACCCGGCAGGTTGCCGTAATGATCGAGATGAAAGACGTCGTTGAGCAAAAACAACGCATCTTCCACGGGGGCTTTGTAGATCGGCATCATTCTCTCCCCGGCAGCACGCCGCGAGGTGTTAACAGGATATGAAGCGAGCAGTTTCCCTACCCGACAGGGCGCCGGCCGAAGTCCCCAATGGCCACGCCGAAGCGAGATAACGCCCGCTTCGGTCCGTATTATGACGGAGCCGGTTTACACCTGCGTTAAAGGCGGGGAAAACGCATTGGAATAGCAGCGCGCGTCAGGTCGTCCCCGAAGCGGACCGGCGGACGTTCGCGCTGGTGAAGATCTCGGTATAGATCTGCCGCAGTTCGGTGAGCGCCCGATCGATATCGCGACGTTGCCGCTCAAGCATATTGATCTGCTCGACACACTTACTGCGGTTGATCGGCAAACGCGTGGTGCACCCGCGAGCACGCGCGGCAAGCATTTCTCGAATCTCGGTCAGGGTGAACCCGAGGCGCTTGCCTTGCAGTATCAAAGCCAAACAGTCCCGGTCTTCATGGCTATATACGCGGGCGGAGCCATCGCGCTGGGGGGCGAGCAACCCTTTGCTCTGGTAAAAGCGCAAAGCACGCAGGGTCACGCCCGACTCGCGGGCAAGTTCACGAATGGTAAAACGGCCGGACACGCGTGATCCCATCGGGGCCTCTTTGCCGCTGTCGCCCGGTTGATCGATACCGCCTGAGATAGGAGAGCGGTATTCTTTGTCCATATG
>JBATYN010000226.1:0-7007 GCA_049674125.1 Pseudolabrys sp.
TCGTCGAACTTGGCTTCGTTACCGTTCTCGCGATCATGCTGATCTACCTGATCCTCGGACAAGGCTCCGGGGGATTCGTGCTGTCAGTGGCCGATAACGTCACGAAATTCGCCAACGGTGTGCCGACGCCGAGTCTGGTCGGGTTGGCGCTGGTTTTGGGCGTCATCTACCTGATCATGAATCGGATGAAACGCACGCGGTAGGCGGCTATCGCGGAAACGCGCGGCTCCGCCCGCATGGCGGATCGCTTGGCGTTGGCATACAACCCGCAATCTCCGCCAGGATGATTGCGTAAGCCCATGTCAAACTTAAGCCGCCGAACGGTTCTCGCGACCGCAGCGACAACCCTTGCAACGCAAGCGTTGCCTGCCTTTGCGGCGGCGCCATACGCATTCAAACATGGCACCTTCGAGCTGACGGTCATCAGCGACGGCCATTTGGTGTTGCCGGTGAGCTTTCTCGCGCCCGACGCTCGTCCCGCTGAACGCGAAGCGCTGCTGAAGGCCGCCGGCGAAACTGGAGAGCAATACAACTCGCCCACAAACGTGACGCTGATACGGACAGTGCGCGACTTAATCCTGATTGACATGGGCTCCGGCGACCGGTTCATGCCGACGGCGGGCAAGCTATGGGACAACCTCAAAGCGGCCGGCATCGACAAGAACAAGATCACCAAGGTGATTTTTACCCATGGCCATCCCGATCATCTTTGGGGCACGGTCGACGATCTGGATGAACTCGTAATACCCACTGCGACATTTTTCGTTGCCGGCCCAGAATGGGATTTCTGGAAAGGTGACAACGCGACCCGCGGCCTGCCCGCCGAGCGCGCCGGTTTCGTGACGGGCGCGCGGCGCAACTACGCCGCCATCAAAGACAAGGTGAAGATAGTTAAAGCCGGCGACGAAATAGTCACAGGGCTGCGCATCATCGACACACCCGGCCACACACAAGGACACGTGTCACTCGAGCTTGGTGGTGGCGAAGGCCTGATTGTGGGCGGCGACGCCCTCACCCACCCGCTGATCTCGTTCCAGCACCCTGAATGGAAGCCAACCGCCGATCATGTGCCGGACCAGGCGGTGGCAACGCGCCGCAAGCTGCTCGACCGGCTCGCAACCGACCGTTCGAAGCTCATCGGCTTCCATTTTCCTTATCCGGGTGTTGGGGTCGTCGAGCGCAAGGACGGCGCCTATCGCTTTGTAGCGGCGGCCTAGTAGGGCGCCGGCACCATCAGGGCTACCAACGCGCCTGCAACCGGCATCCAGGCCACGGCCAGCGCGAGTGGAGCCTTTCCGCGGCGACTAAAAATAAGACCGGCGATCGGCGCCGCGATACAGGCGATCACTGCGGCAATGTAACCGGCCGCGGCCAAAGCTCCGGCATGCATACTTTCAGGACCGCCGCCGAACATAAATCCGGACACACCGATCAAGAGCGCCGCCAGCGCCAGATCCGCGATCATCGCCAGAACGAGCAGAAATTTCGTCACGACGAGATGCGGCGTCAGGCGGTCTGCTGGACTGACACGCCTTTGTCTTTCAGCGCCTGCTGCAATTCGCCGGCCTGAAACATTTCGCGGATGATGTCGCAACCACCGACAAATTCGCCCTTCACGTAGAGCTGCGGAATCGTCGGCCAGTTGGAATAGCTCTTGATGCCGTTCCGGATTTCATCGGATTCCAGAACATTGATGCCTTTGAAGGCCACGCCCATATGGTCGAGGATTTGCACGACTTGCCCGGAAAAACCGCACATTGGGAATTGTGGCGTGCCCTTCATGAACAGCACCACGTCGTTTGCCTTCACTTCATTGTCGATGAATTGCTCGATGCCCATGGCTCATCCTGTTGGGCGGCGCAGCCGCCTCTTCACCAATATATGTACCCCAAAAGTTACCGCCAACCCAAGAGGTCTGACGAAATTCACTGGCTTTTTGGCGCGTAAAAAGTGCCTTCAACCTCGAAAATGTCATCCTGGTTGAGCTTGGAAACCTCGACGATAGTGCGTGGCGGATAAGGGCCGCCCGCCCACAGTTCTTCCTGAATCTTGTTGACGAGCGGACGCAACCGAATCATGTCGGTCACGAACACCGTCAGCCGTACACAGTCCGGCAGGCCAGCGCCTTCAGATGCCGCAATCACTTTCATGTTCGTAAAAGCCTGCCGAATACGTGCTTCCTCGCCGTCGACGAGGCGGTTATTCGCCGGACTAATGCCGCGCATGCCTGCTACGAATACAAAATCGCCGGCGCGCGTCCCAACGCTCCAGGTTCCGGTCGGCGCGATTGCGCCCTTAGGCGAAAGGACGCGGACGCCGCCCATCAAGGAGTGCCGGTTTGCAAGGCAAGCGCATGGAGCACGCCGCCCATTTGTCCCTTGAGGGCCTCGTACACCAGTTGGTGCTGCTGGACCCGCGACTTGCCCTTGAACGAAGCGGAGATGACCGTCGCGGCGTAGTGATCGCCGTCACCGGCGAGGTCGCGGATCGTCACCTGCGCGTCCGGAATATGCGCCTTGATCAGTTTCTCGATTTCACCGGCTTGCATGGCCATCGGCTGGCCCTCGCAGATCGCTCATAGCTCTCCGGCCATGAAGGCCGGAAGCCAGGCTTCGAAACGCTCGCGCAGAATCGTGACTAGGATGGGACGCTCGCCCGCAAGCGTCAATGTGTCGCCGCCGGTCTTTCCGACCGCCCATACCGGCACGTTTGCCGATCTGGCGCGCGCCTGGATGTCATGTGCTTTCGCCGCCGGGACAGTGATGACGTAGCGGGCCTGGTCCTCGCCAAACCAATGGGCGTGGGCGGGGATATCGGACGGCGCCGCATCCAGCTGCGCGCCAATCCCGGACGCCATCGCCATCTCGGCGAGACCAACCAGAAGGCCGCCATCGGAAAGGTCGTGCACGGCCGTCGCCGTTCCGTCGAGGATCAAGGAACGGACGAAATCGCCGTTTTCACGTTCCTCGGTGAGATCGACCGGGGGCGGTGCGCCCTCTTCCCGGCCACACACGTCACGGAGGTACATGGACTGGCCGAGCCAACCGGTCGTCTCCCCCACCAGGAGGATCGCTTCATCGGCATGCTTGAAAGCGAGCGTGGCCGACGTCTTGAAATCGTCGATGAGGCCGACGCCGCCGATTGACGGTGTCGGCAAAATCGCGCGGCCATTGGTTTCGTTGTAGAGCGACACATTGCCGGACACGACCGGAAACGCGAGCACCTTGCAGGCTTCCGCGATGCCGCGAATGCAGCCAACGAACTGGCCCATGATCTCCGGCCGCTCCGGATTGCCGAAGTTCAGGTTGTCAGTGATGGCAAGCGGCTTGGCGCCCACCGCGGTGAGATTGCGCCAGCATTCCGCCACCGCCTGCTTGCCACCTTCGAACGGATCGGCCTCGCAATAACGCGGCGTGACATCGGTGGTGAGCGCGAGGCCCTTCGGGCCGTCCTCGATGCGCACCACCGCGGCATCACCGCCCGGCCGCTGTACCGTATTGCCGAGAATGACGTGGTCGTATTGCTCCCACACCCAGCGCTTGGAGCAGAGATCGGGCGCCGCCAGCAATTTCTCCAGCGCCTCAATCGTGCCGACCGGCGCATTGACGCTGTCGGCTTCGATTTCTTCCGGCTTCGCCGCACTCACAAAGGGCCGTTTGTATTCCGGCGCCTGGTCGCCAAGCTCCTTGATCGGCAGATCGGCCATGACGTCGCCGCCATGACGCACGATGAAGCGCTTGGTCGGCGTCGTTTCGCCCACCACCGCGAAATCGAGCCCCCATTTGCGGAAAATGGCCTCGGCCTCTTTTTCTTTTTCTGGCTTGAGCACCATGAGCATGCGCTCCTGGCTCTCCGACAGCATCATCTCGTAGGCGCTCATGCCCTCTTCGCGGCACGGCACCCGGTCGAGATCGAGCGTAACGCCGAGGTCGCCTTTGGCGCCCATTTCAACGGCGGAGCACGTCAGGCCCGCGGCGCCCATATCCTGAATGGCGATGACGCAGCCCTTCTGCATGATCTCGAGGCAGGCTTCGAGCAACAGCTTTTCCGAAAAAGGGTCGCCGACCTGCACAGTGGGGCGTTTTCCTTCGGAGTCCTCATCAAACTCTGCGGATGCCATCGACGCGCCGTGAATGCCATCGCGCCCCGTCTTCGAGCCCAAATAGACAATGGGCATGCCGACGCCCGACGCGGCTGCGTAAAAGATCTGGTCCTTGCGCGCAATCCCGACCGCCATTGCATTGACGAGACAATTCCCGTCGTAGCGTGAATGGAAGCGCACCGACCCGCCCACCGTGGGCACGCCGAAGGAGTTCCCATAACCGCCGATGCCGGCGACCACGCCGTCCACGAGATGGCGCGTCTTGGGGTGCGACGGCGATCCAAACGATAATGCGTTCAGGCAGGCAATCGGCCGCGCGCCCATGGTGAACACGTCGCGCAAGATACCGCCGACGCCGGTCGCCGCGCCCTGATAAGGCTCGATGTAGCTTGGGTGGTTGTGGCTCTCCATCTTGAAGATGCAAGCCAGGCCGTCGCCGATGTCGATAACGCCGGCGTTCTCGCCCGGCCCCTGGATCACGCACGGGCCCTTGGTCGGCAGCGCACGCAGATGAACCTTGGAGGACTTGTACGAGCAGTGCTCGTTCCACATCGCCGAGAAGATGCCGAGCTCGGTGAGCGACGGCTCGCGGCCGATCAGCTTGAGAATGCGGTCGTATTCCTCCGGCTTGAGGCCGTGTTCGGCGATCAGCGCTGGGGTGATGGGAGTTTCGTTGCGGATCACTGTTTCTTTCGTCATGACGCCAAATTTGGTCACGCAGCCTTCTCCAACGCCTCCACCAGCCCCGCAAATAAACCCCGCCCGTCGGTGGATCCGATTGCGGCTTCGACGTGGTTTTCAGGATGCGGCATCATGCCGAGTACATTGCCTTGCTCGTTCAGGATACCGGCGATGGCGTTAATGGCGCCGTTGTGGTTCCAGTTCGGATCGATCATGCCGTCCGGCGACGAATAGCGGAACAGCACCCGGCTCTCGCCTTCCAGCCGGGCAATAGTCTCGCCGTCCGCGATGTAGTTGCCCTCGCCGTGCGCAACCGGCACGCGGATGACCTGCCCCGCGTTGTATCCGCGCGTGAAAGGTGTGTCGGAACGCTCCACACGCAAATAGACGTCACGGCATATGAAGCGCAAATTTTCATTGCGCATCAGAACACCGGGCAGCAGCCCGGCTTCACACAAAATCTGGAATCCGTTGCAGACGCCGAGCACCAAGCCGCCTTTGGACGCGTAGCCACGCACCGCATTCATAATCGGGCTGCGCGCAGCAATAGCGCCGCAGCGAAGATAGTCACCGTAGGAGAACCCGCCGGGAATCACGACCAGATCCGTGCCGCTCGGAAGCTCATGATCCGTATGCCATACCGCAACCGGCTCGCGGCCGGAGATCAGGCGAAGCGTGCGCGCCATATCGCGCTCGCGATTGATACCCGGAAACACGACGACGGCAGCTTTCATCCCAAAACGTCCACGCGGTAATTCTCGATGACGGTGTTGGCCAACAGCTTGTCGGCGGCCTGCTTGAGCAAGGCCTCGGCTTTGGCGGGGTCGCCGCCCTCGATTTCGATGTCGAAGACCTTGCCCTGGCGGACGCTTGACACGCCGTCTAGACCGAGCGAGCGCAGTGCGCCCTCGATCGCCTTGCCCTGGGGGTCGAGGATGCCGGACTTCAGAGTAACGGTGACACGAGCTTTCATAGCGGTTTTTCAGGCGATTCCGGTCTCGACGACCTGACCTAGCACCCGCCATAGGCCGCCTCAACCGTGACGAACGAACACCACACAGGTCATCGCATCTGCGCCTGATTTCAAGGCGGGGGCGGCATGAAATCGCCCGCTCGACCCCCGCGAACGCGGGGGACCCAGGGCGACCGGCTCCGAGTTCGTGGCTCTGGATTCCCGTTTGCGCGGGAATGAGCGGAATTGATGGGTCAGGACCCTTGGCTCGCGATTTCCCGCACCAGCGCGCTCAATCGAACGCGGTCGACCTTACCGTTCGCGTTCCGCGGCAATTCGGCGACGGTGATAAAGCGAACCGGAACATGCATCTGCGCCAGTTTCTCCCGGCAATGCGTTTGCAAGGCAACCTCGTCGAGCGTCCCCGTGGGCACAACGAGCGCCCAGACCTCGTCGATTCCGAGCGCGTTCGGTGCGGTAAAGGCCACGGCCTCGCGCACGCCATAATACATCGTGAGCACGTCCTCGATGATGCCGGGGCTGACCTTGTCGCCGCCGAGGTTCAAAATTTCTTTTTTTCGCCCGGTGATGACCAGCATTTTCTCTGGCGTCACGTAGCCGGTATCGCCGGTATCGAAATATCGATGCTCGAACGGCATTTCAGTCTGGCTAAGGTCATCGAGATATCCGTCAACACTGACCGGTGTCCTGACGCGGATCAATCCTTCGCGATTTTCGGGCAGCAATACGCCTTCGTCGTCGACGATCTGGACGGACACATCCGGAGCGATGTAGCCCACAGCGCCAGCGGTCCCTTTCAACGCATAGGCGGGCGCGGATGAGATCGTCGATGTTTCGGTCGTGCCGTAATAAAAAATCAGATTCGAGCACATGCGCGCACGCACGCGCTCCGACAATGAGCTGTGTAGCGCGGGCGACGCGATCAAACCTTGCACCTTGTAAAGCTCGAACGTCTGCAAGATTTCCATTGGCGATGCGCCGGGAAAGAACATCGTTCCGCCACTCGACAACACATAGAGAATGTGCCGGAACCCGCCGCTGGAGCCGAGCCCGTAGTCGCTGAAAAAACGTGAGCACTCGGGAAACGTTTTTCCGAACACGTGATTGTAGCGCGCGAGCCGCGCCAGCTGGTTGTTGTGCGTGAACCCGACAGCTTTTGCTTCGCCCGTGGAGCCTGACGTCAGCGCGATACGGCAAACGTCGTTGCCGTTGCCGCGATACACGCGGTCCTCGACTGGCACGCCTTTGCCC
>JBATYN010000227.1:0-1509 GCA_049674125.1 Pseudolabrys sp.
CGTTGTCAAATGCGAAGGGGCCGTCGAGAATGACACGGCGCCAGAACGAGCAGTCGGCCACTTTCGAGCTGGTGATCAACTTTAAGCCCTCAAGGCGCTCGGCCTTACGATCCCGGAAACATGCCTGGCACGCGCGCCGACGAGGTTATCGAGTAAGCGTTTCGCAATGCAATAATTGGTGGTCGCGAAAAGACGCTCATGTGATGATCCGGCCGTGCTCCTGCCCCGCCAGCGATGGAAGCTGGCCAGGGGCGCCAACGACGAAGAGCACGCCAGCGGGTTGAATTTCGAAACCAAGCGTCCCCGCATTGACCAAGCCGCGCTTCGATCTGCTCAAGTTCGAGCAATACATGTATCTCGGAGTGCAGTATTCGCGCGGCTGCCCGTTCACCTGCGAAGTTCTGCGACATCATCGAGCTCTACGGCCGGGTGCCGCGCACCAAGACCACCGAGCAGATGCTGGGCGATGGCGCTGCCGGCGTGTCGGTCGTCGGCACCCGATGCGCGGATCAACGCCAGCCATTACCCGGACGGCTCGGCCGGCCTTTTGAAATCCGTGCTGCGGGCGTTCGACCTTGATGATCCGATGCCGGCAAGCGACGCGGGGACGATGGCCGGTCAGTGTGGGCCGCAACGCCCCTTTCGCAGTGCGGGAACGAAACCCGCTTCTCGTGGTTTTGAATACAGTAGTGCGTCTTTTTACATATGGCTGGGTCTTATGTCGTCGAGCGACCAAGCGGCCTTGTATAGGCTCAACTCGGCGCATTGCATCGACCGTTCCAGGCACGTCAAAAACCCCGGCAAAAAGGCCCAGTTGCTTGCGGCCGCCCAAGCGTGGCGGGTGCTCGCGGAGCAAGTGGAAAAGAACCGCGAGATCACTTCGGTCTACGAGACGCCGGAACCCCGCCAACAGGTCGCCCAACAGCAGCAGCAACCGCAGCCCAAGAAGGAATAGGCCGCCTCAGTTGGGCATCGAAATACGCGCCGCGTTGATGCGGTCGCCAGTTCGTCCGATGTCCCGCCTGATGCTCGGTCGCGTGATCGCCCAGGACACGGGCCAGCTAATGCGGTCTATCATAGGCAAATGACAAAGAGCGCACGGCAGAAACGCATCTATAGGGCCGCGCTCGCGCACTTGTCTGTCCACCCGTATCTGGGAATTGACATTGCGGCCACCACGGATGCCGAAGCGGCCGATAAGGCCACGAAATGGGCACTGGATAACGCTTCTGCGGTTCTTCCCCAGACTTGGCTACAGGTCACATTGGAGGGGCGCAGCGTTCACAGCGAAAAACTGGAATGGAACAATGCCGCGAGGCCCTAAATGCGCTGCCACCGCGATCTAAGTACCAAAGACACTACGCGATGCATCGTTGCTCGACACACGACGATGCTCGCGCATCGCAAGCGCAGATGATGTTGGGTCGCATCACATCTGCGCGCGCCGCGTCCGTGTTTGTTTGATGCGGCGGCGCTAACGTTTGCTGACCACGCGATGACGCTCGCGAC
>JBATYN010000228.1:0-3059 GCA_049674125.1 Pseudolabrys sp.
GCATCACGGTGTGGCCGCTCTTCCGTCACTTCCGCAGGTGCAATTTCCACGGCCTCGACGACCTCTTCTTCGGCGTTGATCGTTTCGGCTTCGTCTTCAATAATATCGTCGTCTTCCACAGTCGTGAGCGGTACCGGCTGCGAAGCAGCGAGGCTCTTCGCTGCTTCCACCGTGTGCACCTGCTCGCCGCGGTCGACGACGTAGGATTGCTGGCCCGTCACGGCCGGATCGGCCGACACCGTCAGGGTGACCCGGAAGCGTTCTTCCAGCATCCGTAGATGTGCGCGCTTGTGATTGAGCACATAGAGAGCCACTTCCGCGCGCGTGCGCACGATCAGATTGTGGGTGGCCCCCTTGTTCAGCATTTCTTCGATGGCGCGCAGCAACTGCAGTGCCACCGACGATACCGAACGCACATGACCGGAGCCGCCGCAGATCGGGCACTTCTCGGTTGAACTTTCCAGCACCGACGTGCGGATGCGCTGGCGCGACATTTCGAGCAACCCGAAATGAGAGATGCGGCCGACCTGAATTCTGGCGCGGTCGTGCTTGAGCGCTTCCTTCAGGCGCCGTTCCACGGTGCGGTTGTTGCGGCCTTCGTCCATGTCGATGAAGTCGATAACGATAAGGCCGGCAAGATCGCGCAAGCGCAGCTGCCTGGCGATTTCCTCGGCGGCCTCGCAATTGGTTTTAAGCGCCGTGTCCTCGATGTGGTGCTCACGCGTCGCGCGGCCGGAATTGACGTCGATCGCCACCAGCGCTTCGGCCTGATTGATGACGATGTAGCCGCCGGAGCGCAGCTGAACCACCGGCGAGAACATGGCGTCGAGTTGGCTTTCGATGCCGTAGCGGGTGAACAGCGGCTGCGTATCCTTGTATGACTTCACATGCTTGGCGTGGCTCGGCATCAGCATGCGCATGAAGTCGCGCGCTTCCTGATATCCTTGATCACCCGAGACGACGATCTCTTCGATGTCTTTGCTGTAGAGGTCACGGATTGAGCGTTTGGTGAGCGAGCCTTCTTCATAGACCAGCTTCGGCGCAGTCGATTTCAGCGTGAGGTCGCGCACGGTCTCCCACAGGCGAAGCAGATATTCGAAATCCCGTTTGACTTCGATCTTCGTGCGGCTCGCGCCCGCCGTACGCAAAATCACGCCCATGCCTTCCGGCACTTCAAGTTCTTGCGCAATTTCCTTGAGCCGTGAACGGTCTTCGGACGATGTGATCTTGCGCGAAATCCCGCCACCGCGTGCGGTGTTCGGCATCAGCACGGAATAGCGGCCGGCAAGCGAGAGGTAAGTCGTGAGCGCTGCACCCTTGGTGCCGCGTTCTTCTTTGACGACCTGCACCAGCATCACCTGCCGGCGCTTGATCACTTCTTGAATCTTGTACTGGCGGCGGAAGCGGGGCATCCGCTCTTGCACCTCTTCGAGTGCGTCAGCGCCACCGACGGATTCGACGCCTTCTTCCTCGTGGTGTTCCTCTTGGTGGCCATTTTCGCCTTGCTCATTCGGTTCCGGCGGGGGAGCGGCATCACCGGCATCCATAGGTTGTTCGCCGTGCGCAATATCGGATGTCAGCGCGGCCTCGGCGGCAGCGGACGGCTGTTCGCCCTCGGCTGTTGTTTCGAGCGTGGCGTTTGAGGTAGCGGTCTCTTCGCCTGCGGGAAATTCAACTGTCTCATGCGGATGGTCGTCGGCTGCGAACGCCGACGAGTCATGTTCGTGCGCAGGCATGTCGCTCGCGAATTCGGCGGTATCCGACGACGACGGCTGATCCATGCCGGCTTCGGCGGCGGACATCTCGGAGCCGTTGTTCGAGAGTCGCTCAGGGGAAAGCGTTTCGCTCTGCACGACGTCGCGATCGCGATGCCGTCCGGCATTGCGATGGCGATGGCGTCCGCCGCGCCTTCCAGCGCGATTGTCCGCTTCCGCGTCTGCGGCGCGTTGGTCGTGCTCCTCCTGCGCGATCAGGGCCTGCCGATCAGCGACCGGGATTTGATAATAGTCGGGATGGATTTCCGAGAACGCCAGAAAGCCGTGACGATTGCCGCCGTAGTCGACGAACGCCGCCTGCAAGGACGGCTCAACGCGTGTGACTTTGGCGAGGTAGATATTACCGCGGAGCTGTTTGCGGTTGGCGCTTTCGAAGTCGAATTCCTCGACGCGGTTGCCGCGTAGCACGACGACCCGGGTCTCCTCCTGGTGGGTCGCGTCGATCAGCATTTTGTCGGCCATTTGAAAATCTCACTGGGCCAAACGTCGCCACGTGCTCGCGCGATGAAGTCAGCGCAAGACGATAGGGCGATAAGCCGGCCTGATTGGTGTTGAAGGGGAGGGCCGCGTGACCGAGGCTAACGCCTGCGCGCACCGTCATGGTGGCGGCGCGTGGGCGGTGGACCTCAAAATACCTTTGCTGCGTCAGTGGCAGCATGAAACTTACGACCCGTAGCGCTGCGGTCGCGCCACTGAGGCGCGAACCGAGGTTTCTCATCGCTAACGGCTAGGTCGCGAACGGCCCTCGTGGCCGCGCACTGATCCGGATGTCCTTCACAAGGGTTTCGGCTCGTTTCGCTTGGCCGTCCGCCGACCTCCTCGAGGGGGGCGGTACAGGACCGAAGCGGCCGGGGCCCGAACGCGGCACAACCGGAACTCTAACCATCAGCACACCTTACATACGGCCCTGGAACCGGGCTGGCAAGGGAAGCTTTGCAGTTCGGCCACACCGGCTACGGAAAAGGCATCCTTGCTCAAGTTCCGTTAACCGAAGCGGCTCTTAATGGGTTAAAAAGCGGCTCCAAAGGGTCCGGATTGGTGCCAACCCACGCGATAGCCATAGCCGGCGCACTGGCCTGCGCGATGCTGTGCGACTCGGTCGCCATCGCTGCCGATGGCGGCGCAGCCGTGCATGCACCGCTTGCGCCGGCGGAGGCAGCAGCGGTCGCGAGCGATATGCGCGTCGGCGGCGATGACAAGCAGACCCGGGTCGTCGTTGACCTGAACCGGAAGATTGATCTCGCTGCTTTTACGCTCGCCGATCCGTATCGCGTGGTCGTTGAC
>JBATYN010000229.1:0-6391 GCA_049674125.1 Pseudolabrys sp.
GTCCCGCTAAAATTCCATCAGTGGAAGCTACCCGACGCGCTGCCGATCGGCAGTGGCAGCAACGGCACCGCGAGCTCCGGCGGGACGACCCGCGCGATGTCCGCTTTCGGGGGTAAAGCGGACGTGCCTTTTTGCAGTGCACATGTCTGCTTTTGACCCAAAGCGGACATTAAGCGCGACGAGGTTGACCGGATCAACGGCGCACGACCTGATCACCAGTCCCGCCTATTTGGTGATCAAGGCGGCGAACGAGTTCAAGGATAAGACGACCGCCATCAACCAGCTCTGGCAGACAGACTTCACCTATCTCAAGATCAGCGGCTGGGGCTGGTATTACCTGTCGACCGCGCCAGATCAGCACCTTCGTCGATCATTACAACCACGTCCGCTATCATGAGAGCATCGAGAACCTCACGCCGGCCGACGTTTACTTCGGAAGGGCTGAGACGATCCTCGCAGAACGTCAGCGCATCAAGCGAGAGACCATCGCAAACCGTCGCTTGCAGCATCGACTGCACGCCGCTTAAACTCTAACCCCTGATGAGCCAGAGCCTCCCTTCTCGAAATGCCTGATCAGTCTCAAATTGCCTGACGACGGACAATCGCTGACTAAGATCGCCGAACGCTATGCGCTCCAAGGCGATCGCGACCTTAGATCAAAGGAATCTTGCGATATTCGACACTGGTGACAGTGGGTCCAAAACAGAGTAGCGTCCACGTACGGTCAAGTGTTTCGCTTGCCTGAGCTGCCCAAAAAGCGGTCACGTACCGAAGTCTCCGCTAACTCTAATTAGCAGCGATGGTGCCGACGGCAGGCACAATAATACTTCAAGCAGAGCTGCGTTCGGCGGGGGTGCCACATCCGCGACCATTTCATCTCAGGCCCGCGCCTTCTGCATGCACCGCGCGTCCTTCTCATCAAAAGGCGAAAGCCATGCGAGTTTCCTCAATCCTGCAAGGTGAATCGTTGACCAAAATTCTGCAAGGGATAGTCACCGGCGCGGTCGAGACGCTAGGTATTGGTTTTTATTGGGGCGGCTTGACCACCAATGACTGAGGACCGTGTTGACCGCAGGCTTGCCGCGATTATGGCAGGCGACATCGCCGGCTATAGCCGGCTGATGGGCGTCGACGAGGAAGGCACGATACGCCAACTCAAGGCGCACCGTAAGGAACTGATCGATCCCAAGATCACCGAGCACCGTGGCCGGATCGTCAAGACCACCGGCGACGGGATGCTGGTGGAATTCGTCAGCGTCGTCGACGCAGTGCGCTACGCGGTCGACGTCCAGCGCGGTATGGCCGAACGCAATGCCGATGTGGCTCCCGATCGTCGCATTGAATTTCGTATCGGCATCAACGTCGGCGACATCATCAGCGATGAGAATGATATCTACGGCGATGGCGTCAATGTGGCAGCGCGGCTAGAAGCACTAGCCGAGCCGGGCGGCATTCTGGTTTCGCGCAATGTCCACGATCAGGTGCGCGACAAGTTGAGCTTTGGCTTCGACGACCTGGGCGAGCAGGTGGTCAAGAACATTGCGCGCCCGATCGGCGTCCACCGCGTCTCGCTCGCCGAGAGCGCGCCGTCTGCCGTGGTCAAATCCGCCGCGGCGGCTGCCAAGACTGAATTCGCGGGTGCCGATCGACCATCGATCGCCGTGCTGCCGTTCGCCAATATGAGTGGCGACCCGGAGCAGGAATATTTCGCCGACGGCATTTCTGAGGACATCATCACCGGCCTGTCGAAGCTACGCTGGTTTTTCGTCATCGCACGCAATTCCTCGTTCACCTACAAGGGCAAAGCGGTCGACGTGAAGCGCGTGGCGCGCGAATTGGGCGTGCGTTACGTCCTGGAGGGCAGCGTGCGCAAGGGCGGCAACCGCGTGCGCATTACTACCCAGTTGATTGACGCCGCAACCGGCAATCACCTCTGGGCCGATCGATACGACGGCGACATGACGGACGTCTTTGCTTTGCAGGACGAAATCACGAAGAAAGTCGTCGCCGCGATCGAGCCCAGGCTCCTCGAGGCCGAGGGCATCCGCTCACAGAGACGCTCGCCGGAGGATATCGGCGCGTGGGACATGGTGATCCACGCTAATTCGCTATTCTGGCGATTGACGAAGGCAGAAACTGAAATCGCAATCGAAACACTCAGGCGGGCTGTCGAGCGCTACCCGGACTATGCGCCGGCACAAAGTACGTTGGCCTTTGTTCTATTGATTTCAGGCTATCTCGGCTGGCGCCTGATCGGACCGCAATTGCAACAGGCCGCGACCCTTGCTGCCCGGGCGGCCGAACTCGATGAAAGCGACCCATGGGCATATCTTGCCCTAGGCTTTGGGGCGTTCCTGAAACGGCAAACCAAATTGGCAGCGGAGGAATTCCGGCGTGCACTCGCCCTCAACCCGAACTTTGCCGCCGCGCACGGCTATCTCGGTTTTGCGCTCGCAGTCGACGGCCAAACCGAGCAGGCGAGCGCCCATTTGGAGGAAGCGATACGTATGAGCCCGCACGACCCACAGAATACGATCTTCAATACGGGTCTCGCGGTCGTCCATTATCTTGCAGGACGCTACCCCGAAGCGGTCGAATATAGCCGCAAAACCCTACAACAGCGTTCTGCATTCACAGCAGGTTATCGCATTCACTGCGCTAGTTTGGCGCAGAATGGGCAGATCGATGAGGCCCGCGAGGCTCTTGCCCGCTTAAAGGAAATGCATCCCGATCTCTCGATCGCCTGGATCGAAAAAAACGTTCCTTACACGTCGGGGGCAATGACCAAATTCGTCGAGGGCATGCGCTTAGCGGGTCTGCAGTAGCTAGCGCGCTTCATCAGGATCTCGGAATATCCAGGGCAAAATCTGTTACAGAATTTTTCCCGTCTCGATCAGAAAATCACCGTGATTCTGTCTTACGAAAGTCCCGCGTAATGTCGTCTTTCGGGCTAAACGGACATGCGGTCCGCCTGACTAATGTGCGCTATCGATGTAAGAATGGACATGACGTGGACCGCGGCCAGGTCCGCTTCTGAGCCTAACGGACATTGCCAGCAGAAAGCATTCTACGCAGAATTAGTCTTCCGGGGACAATAGTAGTGTTATGTTCATACGAATTCAGGCTGGGCTAAAGAAATAACCAATGATTGACTGAATTCGGTTGTGAAAACCAAAAGATGAGCCAACTAGCGCACATTGGTGACGTGTTGGGAATGTACTCCCGCATGTTTCCTGACAAGATCGGAGCGCGCGATCTTGAAAGGGCGATGACGTTCCGTGAATGGAATAATCGCTCCTGCCGGCTAGCCAATGCATTGGCCAGCATCGGACTATCGAAGGGCGACCGCATTTGCATCCTTGCTTACAATTGCGTGGAGTGGATGGAAATCTATGCCGCAACGGCAATGGCGGGGCTAGTCGCTGTGCCGATCAACTTCCGGTTGGTCGGACCGGAAATAGAGTACATCGTCAAAAACTGCGATGCGAAGGCGCTCATCGTCCAGGACGAGTTGCTGGACGCGGTCGAAGCAGTCCGCGCGAATCTTCCAATTCCGACCGATAATTTCATCATCTTCGGCGGAAGCCGCCGCTCTGACGGATACATTGCCTACGAGGAGCTGATAGCAAAAGCGAGCGATGGGCGGCCGAGCGTGACTGTGACCGCCGACGATCCCTGGACCTTGATGTACACATCAGGGACGACCGGTAAACCAAAGGGCGCGATCCGCAGCCATAAGGGCAGCGCTATGCTCTCGCTTGTGACCGAAGTCGAAATGTCCCTAACCAGGCGCGACTCTGCGCTGCTGGTAATGCCCATGTGTCATGCAAACTCATTGTATTTTTTCGGAGCGTTCGCCTATTGCGGCGCGGCCTGCACGATCTACAGCAGGAAGAGTTTTGATCCCGAACATTTCGTGCGCACGCTCGCCGAGGGCGGCGCAACCTTCACCTCCCTCGTGCCGACGCACTACATCATGGTGCTCGGCCTTCCGGCCAGCGTGCGGGACCGGTACAACGTCGACGCAGTGACGAAGCTGATGATCTCCTCGGCGCCGGCCCGCCGCGACACCAAGCTTGCGATCATGGATTATTTCAGAAATTCTGGCCTCTTCGAGCTTTACGGATCGACGGAAGCGGGCTGGGTCACCATGCTTCAACCGGACGAACAGCTTTCCAAGCTGGGCTCAGTCGGACGCGAATGCGTCGGTTCGCTGCCGATCCGATTGCTTGATCCGGATGGCAATGACGTGCCCGATGGCGGAGTCGGAGAGCTCTATTCGTGCAACCCCTACACATTCGACGGCTATTGGAAGCTACCTGAAAAGACGAAAGAAGCGTTCCGAGGAGACTATTGCACGGTCGGTGACCTCGCCCGCCGCGATGAGGACGGCTACATTTATCTCGTCGACCGCAAAAGTAACATGATCATCTCTGGCGGCGAGAACATTTATCCCTCCGAGGTGGAAGCCTTGCTAAGCGCTCATCCAAAGGTGAAGGATGCGGCGGTCGTCGGCGTCGCCGATGCGAAATGGGGCGAGCGGGTCCACGCGGTGATCATTCCCCGCGACGGCCAGACGCCGACACAAGAGGAAATTATCGACTGGTGCAAGAATCGTGTCGCTGGCCACAAGCGGCCGAGATCGATTTCGTTTATACGAGAGGACGAAATGCCAAGAACCGCCACCGGAAAGATCCTGCATCGCATACTGCGAATGCAGCATAACGTAGGCGGCAACTGAACGAAGCGGGAGCAATGCAGCCACAGGACCGCGTGGCAACGGAGGGAGTCAATGAAACAGGCCGCGGACAAGACGCAGGATTTGAACGTCGACAAACAGTCCTGCGCGGCCTGGATCGCCGGCTTTCTGAAAGCGCGCGGCGTCGACCGGATTTTCGGTCTGCAGGGCGGTCACATTCAGCCGATCTGGGACCATGTCGCGCAGCAAGGCATTCGCATCATTGACGTTAGGGACGAGGGGGCTGCGGTCCATATGGCGCACGCCCATGCCGAACTCACAGGTCAGTTCGGCGTTGCTATGGTCACCGCCGGCCCCGGGGTAACCAACACGGTTACCGCCATGGCGAACGCGTCGCTCGCGCGCGCGCCCGTGTTACTAATCGGCGGCTGCACGTCGCGCCCACAGGCGAATATGGGACCGCTGCAGGACATTCCGCACGTCGATATTCTGCGGCCCGTTACGCGCACGTCGCGTACCGCGCGCGTTGCCGAGCAGGTTTTGCGCGAGCTCGATGAAGCCGTCGCGCGTGCGATGGGAGATGCGGGCGAACCCGGTCCGGTCTATATCGAGATTCCAACTGACGTTCTGCGTACCAGAGTCCCACCACAGCTGGTACTTGCCGAATGGATGCAGGTAAAGCTGCCGCGGGTTTTACTGCCCGATCCAGCCGGCGTTGCTCAGGCGGTCGATGCATTCTGGTCGGCGAAGCGTCCTCTAGTCATTACTGGACGCGGCGCGAGGCAGGCCGGTGAGACGCTTGTCCGCCTCCTCGACACCACTGGCGCTCTCTATTTGGATACGCAGGAGAGCCGCGGCCTTGTACCGGGCGATCATCCGTCGACCGTCGCCGCAGTCCGCGCCGCCGCGATGACGGAAGCAGATGTTGTGCTGCTGATCGGCCGCAAGCTAGATTACCAGGTCGGCTATGGATCACCGGCAGTGTTTCCGAACGCGCGCTTTATCCGCGTCGCCGACACCGCCAGCGAACTGATCGATAACCGCCGCGGCCAGCCAGAATTACTTGCCTCACCGCATTTGGCACTCGACGCGATGGTCGAATTCGCCGGCAACCGTGAACCGAATCTTGACAAAGCCTGGGCCGAGGGATTGCGCCGCCGTCACCGCGAACGAACGGCATCCGCGGGAAGCGATAAAGATCGACCGTTAACCGGAGCCGATGGCAAGATCCATCCGCGCGTCATCTTCGATGCCATTGCTGCGGTTGCCAGGCCTGACTATGTCGGTGTCGCGGACGGCGGCGATCTCCTGAGTTTCGCCCGTACTGGACTTCGGGCGAACACATACATGGACGCAGGTGCCTTTGGGTGTCTCGGCGTCGGGGTTCCATTCGCGATTGCGGCGGCGCTGGCGATGCCGAACCGGCAAGTGATTTCCGTTAACGGCGACGGCGCCTTTGGGATCAATGCCATGGAAATTGACACCGCCGTCAGGCACGGGGCGAAGGTTGTATTCATTGTGTCCAACAATGCCGCCTGGAATATTGAACGCCTTGATCAAGAAATGAACTATGGCGGCCGCGTCGTTGGTACCACTTTGCGCCATTCCGACTATGCAGCGCTGGCTCGGGCACTCGGTGCGAGCGGGGAACGTGTCGAAAAGCCGGCGGACTTGCCGGGAGCGTTGCAAAGG
>JBATYN010000230.1:0-9212 GCA_049674125.1 Pseudolabrys sp.
GCGCGGTCCAGTCGAAGCCGATATTGCCCGGCGCTTCCGGCCAGAGCTGCGGCGCGCCCGGCTTTACCGCCGCACGCGCGTCGGTGACCGACGTCAACGCCTCATAGTTTACAACGATTTTGTCGGCGGCCTCCTGCGCAGCAACAGCGCTGGACGCGACTACCATCGCCACGGGTTCACCGACGTGCATAACCCGCGTTTCGGCAAGCGACGGGCGATGCGGCGAGATTGCGGTTTTGCCACCACGGCCGGGAATCGGGTGCCCGTGCGAAATGGAATGATAGTGCGCGGGCGCAAGATCGGCCCCTGTCAGCACCGCAACCACACCCGGCGCGGATTTAGCAGCCGCGACATCGATGCGTTCGATTTTCGCGAAGGCGTGTGGCGATCGCACAAAATACGCGGAGAGCGCACCGTCCGGTTTCACGTCGTCGCCGAAGCGGCCCTGCCCGCGCAAGAGCGCATCGTCCTCAATGCGTCCCGACCAGGGAATGTCGTCGTCGTTCCTGGCGGCTGTTGATTGCGTCATGCGGTGCTCCGGCAAGACCTAAAGTTTTCTATCTGTGATGCCTGCTTTGGCGTAGAGCGCATTAATGTGCGCCTTCACCTCCGGATCAATGGTGTCGTGCTCGGGCGTGTGTGCCCAGCCGACTTTAGCGCGGGCATAAATGGCCATCTCTTCGTCCTGCTGCGACGTGCCGCCGGATATACCGTAGGCGCCCACCATCTCGTCACCCTTGAACACCGGCGCCGAACCGCCGCTCGCGGCAATGCGCCCGTTGGTCATGGCGGCAAGGCTGACAAGCAATTGCGGATTGCGCTCCTTGAACCATTGCTGGATCACAAGCCCGTCCAGAAATCGTGGACTCATCGTGCGGAACGCCGCCACGGTAAAGGCCTTGGCGATGGCAGTTTCGGGGGTGATGAACCCGGCGTCATCCATCCGCTCAACGGCAATAAGGTGGCCTTCGGCCCCGACCACGGCAATCGAAACCGGCACGCCCATGGCATCTGCCTTCTCAACCACAGCCTTGATGAATTCGCGGCATTCCGCCGCCCGCAACTTGGCCATCCCTCGCCCTCCAGCGCATCCCCTTTAAGCTTTGCTTAACCTGTTAGGTCAGGCAATTAACTGCAAAAAAACGTGTTGGGGAATAGCGTGCGGCCCTATCTGGGCGCGAACATGGTCGAGCATACATCCGCACACGCAAGCGCGCGCGATTGGCGTATGGTCGCTCTCGCCGGTTTTGCCAGCTTTGCGGTCAGCTTCGCATTGTTTCATTTTGTCCTGCCGGTCCGGATCACGTCGGTGTCCGAGCCTATAGCCCCTCTGTTAGTCGCCGCGGTCATCGGATTGCTGGCCGCGGCGATCACCACGGCCATGCTCGCCCGCAAACTGCGCGTGGACAACCTGCGTATGCGGGTCGCGATCAACAATATGTCGCAGGGCCTATGCATGTTCGACGGGAACGAACGCCTGGTTATCTGCAACCAACGCTATATGGAGATGTACAAACTCTCCGGCGATATCGTTAAGCCGGGCTGCACGCTCCAAAGCCTTCTCGAATACCGAATCCACAACGGCAGCTTTTCGCGCGATCCCATCGACTACAGGCGCGAGTTGACCAGCGCAATGGCCGCCGGCCAGACAACTACAACCGAAGTAAAGTCCGTCGACGGCCGATCAATCTCTGTTATCAACCGGCCAATGTCCGATGGCGGCTGGGTCGCGACGCATGAGGATATCACTGATCGCCGCGACGCCGAGCGCGAGCGCATCTCGATGCAGGAGCAACAGCAGCGCCGCGCCATGATCGAGCAGGCGATTGCGTCATTCCGCCGTCGCGTCGAAGACCACCTTAAGACCGTAGCCGAAGGCGCCAAGGCAATGCGCTCCACAGCCGGCACGTTGTTCAGCAATTCCGGCCAGACGTCCCAAAGCGCCGATGGCGCTGTGTCGACCTCGAACGAAGCTTCGAGCAACGTCGAAACCGCCGCGGTCGCAGCCGACGAGTTGTCTGGTTCGATCAACGAAATCGGCCGCCAGCTTTCCAGGACGACCGATATCGTGCGCGCCGCGGTGAGCGAGGCACACGGCACCAATCACCAGATTACCGCGCTGGCGCAGGCGGCACAGAAGATCGGCGATGTGATCAAACTGATCCGCGCCATTGCCGGTCAGAGCAACCTCTTGGCGCTTAACGCCACAATCGAAGCGGCACGCGCCGGCGAGGCCGGTAAAGGCTTCGCGGTCGTAGCCTCTGAAGTCAAATCGCTGGCGGTGCAAACCGCCAAGGCAACGGAAGATATTTCAAAGCTGATCATGTCGGTACAGGCGGCAACGACGAGTGCAGTGTCGGCGATCAGCCGCATCTCCGGCCGCATGCAGGAAATCGACAGTTGTGCAACGGCCGTGTCCGCCGCGGTCGAAGAGCAAAGTGCCGCCACAGGCGAAATTTCGCAAAACGTAGCCAGCGCCTCTGACGGAGCGAAAGTCGTTGTATCGGTGTTGGGCGAGGTGTCCGGCGCCGCCGCGCAAACGCGTCAATCGGCGGAAAGCGTCCTTACCGCATCGCAGGCGGTGGAAGCCGCGGCTGCCGAGTTACGCCAGGAAGTCGAAGGCTTCCTCTCGCGAGTCGCCGCCTGATCAACTCAAGCGTCCGCTTAACCAATAAAACAGCGCCGCAATGGCCGCCGACGCGGGGATCGTAATGATCCAGGCGACCACGATGTTGTTGGCGACACTCCACCGCACTGCTGATACCTTGCGCGCGGCGCCGACGCCGATGATCGAGCCTGTAATGGTGTGGGTCGTTGATACCGGAATGCCGAGCCAGGTCGCGGCAAACAGCGTTGCCGAACCGCCGGCCTCGGCGCAGAAGCCCTGCATCGGTGTCAGCCGTGTAATTTTCGACCCCATGGTCTTTACGATGCGCCAGCCGCCGATCAGGGTGCCGAGCGCCATCGCGATTTGACAGGCGATGACCACCCAGAACGGCACATGAAATTCCCCGCCGAGATGACCTTGCGAATAGAGCAGGACGGCGATGATGCCCATAGTCTTTTGTGCGTCATTGCCGCCGTGGCCGAGTGAATAAAGCGAGGCCGACACGAATTGCAGGTGCTGAAATGTGCGGTCAACGGCAAAAGGCGTCGAGCGGACAAAGATCCATGAGAGTACCAGCACCATCAGCAATGCGAGCAAAAAGCCAATCAGTGGCGAGCCGACGATGGCAAGCGTCGTCGGTACCAGACCGTGCCAAACGATTGCGCCGGGACCGGCTTTGGCGAGACCGGCACCGACAAGCCCGCCGACGAGTGCGTGCGAACTGCTCGACGGAATTCCCAAAGCCCAGGTGATCAGATTCCAGATGATCGCGCCCATCAGCGCGCCGAACACCACGCTCGCATCGACCACCGCAGCGGAGATAATACCGGTACCGAGCGTGTTTGCGACATGAAGCCCGAAGAACAGGAACGCGATGAAATTGAAAAATGCAGCCCATGCCACTGCGTATTGCGGACGAAGGACACGGGTGGAGACGATCGTCGCGATGGAATTCGCCGCATCATGCAACCCGTTAAGAAAATCGAACACCAATGCGACAACGATCAAACCAATCAGGATCGGTAATGACAGGGCAGCGTCCATCGTCGTCCAGCCCTAAAACAATTACACGTGCTCGATCACGATGCCATGCATGACGTTGGCGAAGTCGTCGAAGCGGTCGACCACCTTCTCGAGGTGATCGTAGACCTCATTGCCGACGAAGAACGCCATCGGGTCAGATTTTGATTTGGAGAGGTAAAGTTCACGCAATCCGACGTCGTGCAATTCGTCGGCGCGCCCCTCAAGCGCCGAAATCTGCGCGGTCAAGTCGCTGATATGCACCGCTTCCGAACTGATTGTCCGCAGCAGCGGCACTGCTTCCTTGGCAAGCTCCGCACATTTCACGATCGCGTCGGCCATTTCCTTCATTTGCGGCGTGAACTCCGTCACGTCGAACAGAATGACGCCCTTGGCTGTCTTCTGCATCTGGTCGATGCTGTTATCCATCGCGGTGATCAGGTCGCGGATGTTGCCGCGGTCGAACGGCGTGATGAAAGTGCGGCGTACGGCGATCAGCACCTCGCGGGTGACGTCGTCGGCGTCGTGCTCGCGATCCATGACGATCTGGTAGTTGCGTTGCACCGCGGCCCCGCCTTCCAGCATGGCGCGTAAAGCCTGTGCCCCCGCGAGCACCGCCTGCGAATGGCGGGCAAACAGGTCGAAGAATCGCTCCTCCTTCGGCATCAAGGCGTGAAACCAGCGCATCATGGCGAAAACCCCGGCGTCCAATGAGTGGCCCGCAATGAGACGCTAGTCGCTCGGGGTGTGGTAGCGAAATCCGGCGGAAGCCGCCTGTGGAAACAATGGGCGCACCGAAATCTTGCGCTTCCGGCGGGGCGCGGCGGCCAAGTTTAATACCATGAAAACAATGGCTTCGCGGTGCCCCTCATTCACGCGATTCAGCGAAGTTTTGCTGCGTCGGCCTGCCGGGTCGGTTAGTTTGCCGAGGCGAGAGGAATTCGAGGCGGAGACGTTCAATGCGGTTGGGCTACTTCACCATGCCCGTGCATCCGATGGGCCGGGACTGGTCGCAGACCCTGCGTGAGGATCGCGAGGCGATCATTCTCGCCGACAAGCTCGGCTTCCATGACGCCTTCGTCGGCGAGCACCTGACCGATACCTGCGAAAACATCACCAATAGCATGATGTTTCAGGCAACGCTGATCCACGACACCAAGACGATCAAACTTGCGACGGGCACCACCAACCTCGCACAGATGCACCCGGTGGTCATCGCCGTGAACGCCGCAATGTTCGACCATCTGTCGCAAGGGCGATTCGTGATGGGCATCAGCGCCGGTGCCCTCACGTCCGATTCGGAAGCAATCGGGATTCTCGATCTCGACCGCAACAAGATTTTCGCCGAAGCGATCGATGTGATCCTGGCGGTGTGGGAGCGTGACCCACCCTACAACATCGATTTCCCCGACAACCGATTCAAAGTTGGGTTTGCGCGCACCGCGGCACTCGAACTTGGCGTCGGCATACTCGCAAAACCGTTTCAGAAACCGCGACCGGAGATTGTCGGTACCGTCGTCGCGCCGTTTTCTCCAGGCGTTGTCTTGATGGGCAAGCGTGATTTCCACCCACTCTCGGCAAACTTCCTGCTTGCCAAACATCTCAAGTCGCACTGGGTCAATTACGCCAAGGGTAAGGCGGAGGCCGGCGCTAAGGCGAACATTGCCGACTGGCGGGTGGCACGCACGATTTTCGTCGCGGATGACGACAAGGTGGCAAAGCGATATGGCCACAGTGAAGCCAACAGCCCGTACCGCTTCTATTTCGAACAGATGCGCGCGAAGATGAAGCGCGGCAACCGGCTCTACGTGTTCAAAAGCTACAAGGAACAGCCCGACGATGAGATCACCGACGATTACGTGATGGACAATTGCGTGACGTTCGGCACCGTCAACAAAGTCGTCGATGAAATCCTCAAGATACGAGAGGAGACCGGCGACTTCGGCGAGCTCGTCTATGCCGGGCTCGACTGGGTCGATCCAGCGCTTGCCAAACGCTCGATGCAACTAATGGCCGAAGAGGTGATGCCGCGCGTCAACGCAGCTGTCGGCAAGGCGGCGAAGACCGCGGCGGAATAGAAGAAAAGCACAACATATCAATTTGTCATGCCCGGCCTTGTGCCGGACACCTACGTTTTTCGGCATGAAAGGCAAGACGTGGATGGCCGGGTCAAGCCCGGCCATGACGAAGAACGCTCACACCGACATCGGATCGGTGCCCAACGCCGCATAGAGCCCGTGCTTGGCGCCTTTAGTGAACGAGACGCCTTTGTCGAGCTCGACTGACGCCGATCGCACGCGTTGCGCCTCCGGCTCGGTCGCCGGAACAGGACCGCCTTCGGCAGCCGCTTTCGCCGCTCGCAACATGATTTTGCGTGTCATAACAATGCCGCGGTCGGTCGCGCAAAGGTGCTCCTTGCTGCGATCCTGGATCGCCCCCATGCTCTCCTGGATGGAAGCATCCTGCATCGCAATGCCATCGACGCCGGTCGACGAATGGCCGTGCTGTTGTGACTCGCGGTCCATCAAATAGTTGTTGGACTTGTTGGCGAGTGGAATGAAGGTGCCGGGCACGTATTTGACATGAATGCCCTCCCCGTCCTGCATCGCCGAGATTTCCGATTTCGTGAGCGCGCGCTTGGGATGGTAGTTGATGCTCCACGCCCAACAGGTCTCGTCGTCGATTGGGACCCACGCATGCGCACCCAAGGGATGGCCGGCGCGCGGAGGAATGATGGTGTACCAGGGCATGATCCATGGCGTGATGCGCCAGTAATATTTTTCGCCATCGGCATTGCGGCGTGCGCCGATCAACAGCCCGCCTGGAAATTCTTCGACGTCGAACAACGGCATGCGGTCCTGCTCGTTATACACATTGCCCTTTGAGCCCTTGAACAACGGATCCTTGTTGAGCTCACTGCCGTGGAGCCACGACACGTGGCTGGAATCGATGCCGCCCTCCATTGCTTGGAGATAATTGCACTCCTGTAAGCGCTTCGAAACAAAGCGCTGTGGCGGCTCGACGTCGGTCCACTCCAGCGCCGGCGGCGGTGGCTGCAACGCGGGCGGCCCGAGATAGGCCCAGACCAGCCCGGCCTTTTCGATGCAAGGATACGACTTCAGCTTGATGTTCTTGCGGAAACCCGATTCCTCCGCCTCAGAAGGCAGGTCGACGCACTGCCCCGTCACGTCGTATTTCCAGCCGTGATAGGGGCAACGAAGCCCGCATTCCTCATTCTGGCCGAACCAGAGCGAAACGCCGCGATGCGCGCAGAACTCGTCGATCAGTCCGATCTTGCCCTTGCTGTCGCGGAAACACACCAAATGTTCGCCCATCAGCTTCACGCGCACGGGTGGGCAATCCGGCTCGGGAATTTCGGACGCCAGCAAAAATGGCGCCCAATACCGCCGCAGCAATTTGCCCATGAAGGTTCCTGGACCGACGCGGCTAAGTTGATCGTTCTGCTCACGCGACATCATGGCGGCGTTCCCTCAAGCGTTTTCTATGTTTCTTGCAGCTTTGGGCGCCTATTATAATCAGCCCGACCGCTTACGGAAGCCAAGTGTCATGCCTTTGCCGCGCATCGCCATTGCAACGGGAGACCCGGCCGGTATCGGGCCGGAGATCGCGCTCAAGGCCGCACTTGACGCGCAAGTCCGCGGCCTGTGCAGCCCCCTGCTTGTGGGCGATCCGGCAGCGGTGGAATTGCACGCGCGCGGCGCCGGCCTGTCGCCAAATCTGCATGTCGTCAAAACCGCAACCGATGCCGACTGGACGAACGGCGCTGTCAATCTTTTGGAAGTCCGCGACGGAAGTAATGCGCCGGTAAAAATCGGGACCGTGGACGCCGCTTACGGCCGCGCGTCGCTCGCAAGCGCAAGCCGGGCCATCAAAGCCGCACTTGCCGGCGAGGTTGATGCTGTCGTTGCGGCGCCGCAAACCGAACGTTCGATCGCTGCCGCCGGCATCGCCTTCGATGGCTATCCATCGTTCGTCGCGCGCGAGACCGGAACGCCGGTCAACGATGTTTACCTGATGATCTGCTTCGACCAGTCCCGCATCGTGCACGCAACCCTGCATGTCAGCGTGCGCGAAGCGGTTGCGTTGATTACCCCTGAACGCGTGGAGCGCGTCATACGCGTAACCGACGCAGCGCTGAAAAAAATCGGCATCGCACAACCGAAAATATTTGTCGGCGGGCTCAATCCTCATGCCGGCGAAGACGGCCTGTTTGGCTCCGAAGAGATCGACATCATTTCGCCCGCAATCGCACTCGCCGCCAAGGACGGAGTCGACGCCTCCGGCCCGTTCGGCGCCGATACCATGTTTCGTAAAAAGGGCTGCGACGCATTCATCGTAATGCTGCACGATCAGGGTCACATTGCTGCCAAGTTGCAAGCCTTCAATCGCACCGCGGGATTGTCCATCGGCTCGCCAATTTTGTTTTCGTCAGTTGCACACGGCAGCGCCCATGATATTGCGGGAAAAGGCCAAGCGGATCCCGGCGCCATGATCGAGGCGATCACACGCCTCGCCCGCGTCAACGCGCACGGATGCGATCGCGCTAAGGATTAAGTAGCGGAATGCTGCCCGTGTCCGGCGGCTTCGGGATCGATTGCATATACGCGTAAATGTCCTCGAGATCGCCGTCGGAAAGTATTTTATCGCTGAACGGCGGCATGGCGCGGTTTGTCGATCGTACGAAAGCGTAAAACGTCTCCCAAGGCATTGGATCGGGCGCGAGGCGCTTGCCGCCGCTGGTCATGATCGAGCCTTGACCCATGGTGCCGTGGCACTGCCAGCAGCCCTTCTGAATGAAGACTGTCTTGCCATGCTCGGCAGACGCCGCAAATGCGGGACCCTGCCCGATCGTCGCCGCTGCCAAAATCACCGCGTACGAAATGCGAAAATGCATGACGTTACCTTTCAGCGTGGTTGCGTCACGACATCGACCAGCGCGGGTTCGCCGGCTTTGACCACCTGCACCGCTTTCTTCAGCGCGGGCGCAAGTTCGTTGGCATCGGTGATCGGACCTGCCGACCACATCCCCATCGCACTTGCGAGCTTGGCGTAATCGATCGTCGGATTTTCAAGGCGCGTGCCGACCGGGGCAATATCGTTGCCTAGGCTGGCGACGCGGTTACGCCGGTTCGACATGCGCTGCACGTGCATCGATTCCTGGTGATAGCCACGATTGTTGTGCATGACAGAGAGCAGCGGAATCTGATGTTTGACGGCGGTCCACAGCACACCCGGTCCGAACATCATGTCGCCATCGGGCTGGAAGTTGACCGAGAAGCGGCCGAACGCGCGATTAGCCAGTGCCGCACCGACGGCGGCTGAGGCGTTGTAGCCGACGCCATAGCCGCCGGGTCCGCCAATATGGTGGTAATGCTTGTCCATCGGCCACAGCCGGCTTGGCCAGGATGAAAGTTGCCGGTCGCCGCCAATTGAAGACCAGTCGAGATCCTTGATCTGTGCATAGACTTCCATCGACATCCGCGCGGTGCTGATCGGAGTCGCATCCCACGCGTAGGACGCCGCTCGCCGGGTGCGATCGCGCGCCTCGCCCCAGGCCTTCTGC
>JBATYN010000231.1:0-5605 GCA_049674125.1 Pseudolabrys sp.
GGAAAAAACTCGTCACCCTGCTCAAGCCGAAGTGGCTGCGCATCGGCGGCTATTGGTACCCGCGCGGCGGCATGCCGATCGACGTGTTTTGGCAGCGTGGAAAATTGCCCAAGAATGTGTGGGTGCCCGATCAGGGCGTTACGCCCTACCGCGGGCGCGGCTAAACCGTCGAAACATGCCGGCGTAACTGCAGCGCACAGGTCCAGCCTGTGATGGTCAATACCGCCGCACCAGCAAGCAATACCGGCGTAAAGCCCACGCTAGCTAGTCCGATGCCGTACACAACCGGGCCCACCGCTTGACCGAGGAAGAAAAAGAAAGAATGTCCGGCCGTCGCCGAGCCTCGGGCGGACGGTGCCAATTCCGTGACATAGACCTGTATGCAACCGTGTAGAAGGTAAAAGCCAAAGCCCATAACCATAAAATTCACGAATTCGACCGGCCACGCCAATCTAAGTGCTATCACGATGAGACATAAGCCCATCGCCATGCCACCCGCCGCCATCAATCGTCGTTCGCCTAAATGGGCAAGCAGCCAGCCGACCATAAATGTGTAAATGACGCCGCCAACACCGAAACCCGCGAGCACAATCCCAGCGACTGAAGCGCGCACATGTCCTTCCGCGCTCAACAGGACGGCCATATAGGGAAACACCCCGAACAAAAATATCGCTTCGACGAACACAGCGCCGAAGCAATACTTCGCCATCGGGTTGCTGAAGATCGCGCGGTAATTTGGAATCAGCGTCGATAAATCGAAACGCCCTGGTTTGTCTTCCATGCTGCGAAAGCCAGGAATGGCGACGGCCAAGGCAATCAGGTTGATAGCACCTGTTACAAAGAATACCCCGCGCCATCCGATCAGATCCCCAATGACGCCAGCGCCCGACGCACCCAAGAGATTTCCGCTCATGGCTGCAAACAATAGCTTGCCGAACGCCACCTGGCGCTGTGCTACCGGAACGCGGTCGCCGATAAGCGCAAACGCGATTGGAAATACTCCTCCAGCGGTCATCCCGGCAAGGACACGCAAACTCATCAGCGTCTCAAAATTTGTGACGATCCCGCACGCGAGCGTAGTGATGCCACCGATGAGCATGCACACCGCGATAAGCCGCACCTTACTGAACATGTCGGCAAGCGCGCCCAGCACCGGTTGAACTAACGCGTATGGCAAGGTGAAACCGGTCGACAGCAGTGCGGCGGTGGTTGGCTCGACCTTCAATCCGCTAGCAATCTGCGGAATGACCGGATCGACCGAGCGCATGAACAGTGACGTCGCGAATATCACGAACGCCATGAGATTGAGGACGCGCCCCATATGATACGAAAACCTTCGCCGCTCAGCGCTTCGCCAGTCGGTCGAATTCGACAAGCGTGCGCAACAGTGGCTCCATTTCCTTCAGCGGCATCATATTGGGACCGTCGGAGGGCGCCTTGTCAGGATCCTGATGGGTCTCAATAAACACACCAGCGACCCCCACAGCGACCGCTGCCCGCGCGAGCACCGAAACGAACTCTCGTTCTCCACCGGACGACGTACCCTGCCCGCCCGGTTGCTGGACCGAATGAGTTGCGTCGAATATCACCGGCGCCAAGGTCGTTCGCTTGAGAATTGGAATAGCGCGCATGTCGGAAACAAGCATGTTGTAACCAAACGAAGCGCCACGCTCGGTAACCAGAACGTTACGGCTGCCCGCACCAGTAATTTTTTCGACAACGTTCTGCATGTCCCACGGAGCAAGAAACTGACCTTTCTTAATGTTGACAACCTTACCGGTCTTAGCGGCCGCAACGAGCAGATCGGTTTGCCGGCAGAGGAACGCCGGTATCTGTAGCACGTCAATAACCTCGGCAACGCGTGCGCACTGCGCAGCTTCGTGCACATCGGTAAGGACTGGAAGTTTTAGCTTGTCGCGGATTTCGGCGAATATGGGCAAAGCTTGTTCAAGCCCCATGCCGCGTGCCGATTTAGCTGCGGTACGGTTGGCTTTGTCGAATGATGTCTTGTAGACGAGTCCAATGCCGACACGCCCAGCAATCTCTTTCAGTGCTGCTGCCATTTCCAATGCATGTGCTTTGCTTTCGAGCGCGCAGGGCCCGGCAATCAGCGCCAACGGCAATTCATTGCCGAAACGCGCGGTGCCAACTGTCACGGTGGAATTGGGTTTTTGATCCACGATTCAAATCCTCGCGGCCCGGACCATGAAGGGGCTCAAGCTTCCGGTCAACGGGATGGCTCGAAAACCAGAATTGCACCCATTGCATCATCCTGGCCGATAACGGTTGTATTCCCGGCATAAAGTCCAGCTATACCGGCCTCTGCGGGCACGGCATTGAGCAGGCTTGCATCTGCGACAGTGAAGCGTAACGCCGCTAACCGGACACCGCGCGAACATTCCGGTGGCGCGACGCCAAAACGCTGTGTGAACGTCTCCGGCGTCATCGCTTCGATGTCGCCGCGCGGCGTCTTGATCGTCAGCCCACCTTTGCCCAATTGACTTTCCGCTCCCGCAAAGGCAACGAGAAAGCTTGAATATTGATGCGGATCCCGTGCAACCAACACAACACCAGCGACTGCATTTGCCGTATTGGTGTGCACCTGAAAGGCCGGATTCCAGAAATTTTCCGGATAGCTCTGAAGGCTGGTGAAGAAGCCAATGTCAGACGCCACAGGACACGACGCAAACGCAAGTGCGAACGCGAGTTTGACCGGCGTGCCATCGGGACGCCTCCCCTCGCGTTCGAATTTGTAAAGCTCATAGTCGCCGATTCCTGCAGCACGAAACGCGTCAGCGTCGGCCGCACCGCGGCCTTCGAGCACGAGCATCGACAATCCTTGGCCACTGGCCAGAAAATCTCGATTGAACGCGCCGAAGGAAAAATGTTGAGGTGCGTGCGGCACGATGCCGGATTCATCCGCAACGGCCAGCAGCTCTATGAACGTGCCCGACAGCTGGATTATGTGGTTCTGTGTTCCCCAAGCGCGCGGATGCCGGTTGCGCGCACCGACTTGAAAACCGAGACGGCGGTAAAGTTCGACCGCGGCATCGAGATCTTGCACCGCGTGAACGATATGATCGAGGCCCCGAGCCATCGCCGGATACTACACGAGCCGACTCTGCTCGACAGCGGCGCCGATGAAGGACGAGAAGAGCGGGTGCGGCTCGAACGGTCGTGATTTCAACTCGGGATGGAATTGCACGCCAATGAACCAAGGATGGTCTTCGTATTCGATAATTTCCGGCAAGATCCCGTCCGGCGACATCCCGGAAAATCGCATGCCGCGTTGTTCGAGTCGCCCCTTATATGTTGTGTTGACTTCGTAACGGTGACGATGACGCTCGGAAATCTCTGTCGCGTCGTAAATCATTGACACGCGGCTGCCGCGCGTAAGTACCGCATCGTAGGCGCCGAGCCTCATGGTGCCGCCGAGATCGCCGCTCGCGGTACGCTTCTGGAGCTCATTGCCTTTTAGCCATTCGGTCATCAGGCCAACAACCGGCTCGATTGTTGCGCCAAATTCAGTCGAGTTCGCCTGCTCGATACCGCATAAATTTCGCGCGGCCTCAACGACCGCCATCTGCATGCCAAAGCAGATGCCGAAATATGGCACGTGACGTTCACGCGCGAACCGCGCCGCCTTGATTTTTCCTTCCGCACCCCGCTGACCAAATCCGCCCGGCACCAGGATGCCGTTGACATGCTCGAGGAACGGAGCCGGGTCTTCATTCTCGAATACTTCCGACTCGATCCAGTCGAGATTGACCTTCACCTTGTTGGCAATGCCGCCATGCGAAAGCGCCTCGATCAGCGATTTGTAAGCGTCTTTCATGCCCGTGTATTTCCCGACGATGGCGATGGTGACATCGCCCTCCGGATTGCGCACACGCTCGTTGATCAGGCGCCATCGCTCAAGGTCAGGCGCCTGGCGTGGCTCGACCCCAAACGCAGCCAGAACTTCGGCATCGAGACCCTCCGCGGAATATGCTTCGGGCACCGCATAGATGTTGTCGACGTCTCGCGCCTCGATGACGGCGCTTTCGCGCACATTACAAAACAGCGCGAGCTTGCGTCGCTCGCTTTCCGGAATCGGGCGGTCGGTACGACAAAGCAAAATATCGGGCTGGATACCGATAGAGCGCAACTCTTTCACCGAGTGCTGCGTCGGTTTCGTCTTGAGCTCGCCGGCGCTCGGGATGAAAGGCATCAGCGTGAGATGGATATAGAGCGCGTGGTGGCGTGGCAAATCGTTGCCCAACTGCCGGATCGCCTCGAAGAACGGCAGCCCCTCGATATCGCCGACGGTGCCCCCGATTTCGCACAGCACAAAGTCGAAACCCTCGTTGCCTTCGCGGATGAAGTCCTTGATGGCGTTGGTGACGTGCGGGATCACTTGGATTGTGGCGCCGAGATAGTCGCCGCGCCGTTCGCGCGTGAGGATGTCCTGGTAGATGCGTCCAGTGGTTATGTTGTCGTGCCGCGTGGCCGGCCGGCCGGTAAAGCGCTCATAATGGCCGAGGTCGAGATCAGTCTCGGCGCCATCGTCGGTCACGAAAACCTCGCCATGCTGGTAGGGCGACATCGTTCCCGGGTCGACATTGAGATAGGGATCAAGTTTGCGCAGGCGGACCTTGTAGCCACGCGCTTGCAGCAGAGCGCCGAGCGCCGCCGACGCAAGACCCTTGCCGAGTGAGGAGACCACGCCGCCGGTTATAAAAATGTACCGCGCCATGGGGCCTAACGTTTAACCTCCGCGAATTGATTCGACGAGCGCGAAAAGCTCAGAGCCGCATTGCGCCTGTGCGTATCTCGATAAGATTTCAGCATTCCAGATACTTGCGACACAATTTGCACTTTTCTCGCAGCTCCATCAGTAACGACCTACCCCTAACGCCGAAGGGCCGGATTTCCCGGCCCTTCGGTGGCGTTTTATTTCGACTGCGGCACCTGCGGCCCCGAGGGAGCTGCAGGCGCAGCAGGCGCAGCAGGTGCGCCCTGATTGAGTTGCTTGAGGATCCCGCTGGCATCGAGCGGCGCAGGCTGCCCGGGTGCGGTCGGCGCGCTTTGACTGCCTTGCAGGATCGAGGTCGGCTTGCGGTTGATGCCGGCGAGGATCGACAGAATGAGACTAGTCGCGAAAAACAGCCCGGCCAGAATCGCGGTCGCGCGCGTGAGCACGTTGGCGGTGCCGCGGCTTGTCATGTAGCCGCCAGTCGAACCGATGCCGAGCCCGCCGCCTTCGGATTTTTGCAGCAGCACCACGCCAATCAAGGCGAGCACCAACATCAGGTGGATCACGATAACGACGTGCTGCATTCGGTCTCAATCCATTCAAACGAGCCGGCCCGGGCTGTCCGCCCAGCGGGCCGTCGCGACCTATATAGGAATTCGCCGCGGTCTCTACACGATCAGGAGCGGTTTTTCTACCCTTCCCCAGGCTAGCGGTAAACGGCCGCAATACCGAGGAAATCCACCGCTTTCAGGCTGGCGCCACCGACCAGGGCGCCGTTCACGTTAGCAATCGTCAGCAGCTCCTTGGCATTGGCGGGTTTGACCGAGCCGCCATAGAGGATGCGGATACGACCGCCTTCGGCGCCGACGC
>JBATYN010000232.1:0-1529 GCA_049674125.1 Pseudolabrys sp.
CGAGCAGTTGTTCTATCCGAACACCAGTGACCCCAACGCGTGAGATAGAGCTTCAGGGGCCAGAAATGTAGGCGGCGCAACCGTCCAGGCAGCCCCGCGCTCTGCCCGTTTGCACCGCTGGTAGGAATTTTTGTACCCTACGGTAACAGGGCGCAGACCATGACAAGCAAGATTTCCAGGTCGCCGTGGTACTTCTGGTTCGCGATTCTTTCCGTAGTCGCGTTGTCTGGCCTCGCTGCGCCGGCCCGTGCACAGGACACGATTAAAGTTGCGGTCGGCCAGATCGACGCCTGGTCCAACCAGGTGCCGACGCTTGGCATGAAAGCCGGAATTTTTCAGAAGCACGGCATCGTGCTGGATAATTACGGCACTCAGGGTGCCGGCGAGACACTGCAGGCGGTGATCTCGGGCAGCGCCGATATCGGCATCGGCGTGGGCACATCCGGCGCGATGCGTGCTTTCTCAAAAGGCGCGCCAGTGCGCGTCCTGGCTGCAGCCTATACCGGTGTGGAAGACATCTATTGGTTTGTTCCGGCCAATTCACCAATCAAAAGCGTAAAAGACATAAGCGACAAGCATACGATCGCCTATTCGACCAATGGGTCGACGTCCGACAGCGTCTTGCGGGCGCTGATGACCCATTACAGTCTCAAAGCGAAGCCCACCCAGACCGGAGGACCTCCTGCGACGTTCACAATGGCCATGTCGGGACAGGTCGACATTGGCTGGTCGGTAGCGCCGTTTGGCCTGAAGGAACTGCAAGCCAAGACCATCCGCGTGCTGATGCGCGGTAGTGAAGTGCCGTCCATGCGCAATCAGACGGTGCGGGTTGAAATCGTCAACGCCAACGCGTTGAAGGCGCGCCCCGATGTCATAGCGAGGTTCATGCGCGCATTTCGCGAAACGCTTGACTGGATGTACTCAAATCCGCTGGCGGTGAAATATTATTCCGAGCACATGCAGATGACCGAAAGCCTGGTCGAATTGCAGCGCGATGAATTCAATCCGAAATCGGCAATGAATCCGGACAAATTGTCCGATGTCGAGCTCGTTATGCAGGACGCGATCGCCGGAAAGTTTCTGGAAAAGCCGCTCACCCAGGAGCAGCTGGCGGAGTTCATCCAGATTCCCTCGCGTTAGATTGTTTGTTCTAGCGCCAGCCTCGTTCCGCTTGTTCAAAAAAGAGCCAGCCCGCGATTGTCGCTTTTTTTGCGACCTGGTCGATTTCCAGCAAATAATTATGCAACTCGGGGCAAAGATTCGTTCGGCAACGCAGTCTGTCGCCGGAGTAGTTCAACACAGCTGAAATCCGCATTTCGTACATTTTGCGGCCCTTGGCCTCGACGCTACGACCATCGAGCTTGTCCAATGAAACAATCGAGTACGGTGTCACAAATGCCGAATTGAGCAATCGTTCGATTTTAGCGCGCGCCTCATCGGCTGATGGCTCGCAACCATCGTTTCCCGGTCCGCAAACGGCGTGGCCAGGGGATGAGAGCGCCAACGTCATGAAGCTGATGATGATTGCC
>JBATYN010000233.1:0-8452 GCA_049674125.1 Pseudolabrys sp.
TAAGTTCAAGATGGGTGGCGGGGTTGTCGACCGGAATGCGCGCATTTTCGGAAATGGCCACCATGATGAATGCGATCAATCCCAGGCCCAGCGACACGCGCAATCCGACCTCCGGCGAATCCATGAAGGCCGCCATCGTAGAAAGCTGGGTTGAGCCTGCGATCAAAGCGAGGGTAAAGACGATCATTAGCATGGCCGGCTCGGCCAGCGTGGCGATCATGACTTCGCGGCTTGATCCGATGCCGCCGAAGGCAGTCCCGACGTCGAGCCCGGCGAGCGCGAGGAAGAACCGCGCACTGCCGAGCAGCGCTATGATGGCGATGAGATCGGCCGACCAGGAAAACAAAAGGCCGATACGAAAAGTCGGCACCAGCGACGCGGCGACCCAGATTCCGGCGAACACGATGTAAGGGATCACACGGAACAGCCACGATGCGTTTTCCGCCAGTACCACCTCCTTGCGCAACAAGCGGGCAAGATCACGATAAGGTTGCAGCAGCGGCGGACCTTTGCGGCGCAGTAGCCGCGCCTTGACCTTGCGCACGAAGCCCGTAAGCAGCGGCGAGAGAGCCAATACGAGCATCATCTCGATTCCCTGCAAGGCGATGTCGTGGATCATGGCCATATCGCCAGCACGAGGAGCAGCAGAACCAGCGCTGCAAAGACCAGAGACAAATAGCGGCGGATCGTGAGAAATTGCAGAACATTGAGACGTTCCGCAGCGAGCGCAACGAGATTGGATATCGGCGCATAGAGCGAGTCCCAGATCGGGTCACGAATTTCGACCGTCAGCCGAGCCGGTGCAGTTGACCCAGGCGGCGGCATCTCACCAATCTCACGAGCGCGAAACACGGTCGCGCCGAATACGCGCCTGATCGGTTGAGCAAAGCTCGATGCGGTATATTGAGTCGACGGCCGCAGATCGGGGTAGCCGCAATCCCAAGCCGGCCCGCGGCGCAATTTGTCGGATGCCAGCCGATGGATGGCAAAGGCGGCGAACGAGGCGGAAAGCAAGATGAAGATAAAGACCAGCAACCCGTTATACGAGCTGCGGCTTTCCGCGATTGGCACGATCGAGAGCCATTGTCCACCGGCCTGATGCGGCATGCTGACGCCGAGAAGCGTCTGCGTTACTGGCGCCAGAGCATCGATGAAGAAGCCGGGCACAATGCCGACGACCAGGCAGAGCGCTGCGAGGACATACATCGACGCCAGCGAATTGTTATCGGTCTCATGCGCGCTGCTGACGGCGGCCGTACGCGGGCGACCGAGAAAGGTGATACCAAAAGCGCGCACAAAACACGCCGCCGCGAGCGCGGCAGAAAGCGCCAACAGTGCCCCGACCGAGGGCACCAGCAGCTTCAGGCCCCAGGACGATAATTGCGGGCTGAGTAGGATGGCCTGGAATGCGAGCCATTCGGATACGAAACCATTGAGAGGCGGCAGCGCCGAGATTGCCACGCAACCGACGAGGAATACGAAGGCAGTCTGCGGCATTCGGTGGATCAGGCCGCCGAGCCGGTCCATGTCGCGCTCACCGGTGGCGCTAAGCACGGCGCCGGTGCCGAAGAACAGCAGACTCTTGAACAGAGCGTGATTGAAGACGTGGAACAGGCCGGCGGTGAGCGCTAATGCCGAAGCCGAAGCGAAGCCCTCGGCTTTAAAAGCGAGTGCCAGGCCGAGGGCGGCAAAGATGATACCGATATTTTCGATGGTGCTATAGGCGAGGACGCGTTTGAGGTCGTTCTGCATCAGCGCATAGAGCACGCCCATGACTGCGGTGATGCCGCCGGCGGCGAGAACCACGATGCTCCACCACCAGTCGGGCGCACCGATGAGATCGAAAGTGATGCGGATGAAGCCGTAAACGGCGACCTTGGTCATCACGCCACTCATCAACGCAGACACATGGCTGGGCGCCGCCGGATGCGCGAGCGGTAGCCACGCGTGAAGTGGAACCAAACCGGCTTTTGAACCGGTGCCGACAAGTGCAAGGATGAGTACGAGCGCAGCCATTGCCGCTGTTGGATGCGACGCGCGGATCGCGCCGAATTCATAATTGCCGTTGACGCCCGCAAGCATGCCGAATGCCAACAGCAGCGCCAGCGTGCCGAAACTCGCCATAAGCAGATAGACGTAACCCGCCCGTAGATTTTCGTGCTCGCGGTGATGAGCGATCACCATTGCCCAGGATGAGAGCGACATGAACTCCCACGCCACCAGAAAGCTGAAGGCGTCGTCGGAGAGGACGACAAGATTCATGCCGGCGAGATAGGCCGGAAAAAATGGCAACACACGTCCCGGCGAACGTTCGTGATGGCCGTAGCCGAGTGCGAAGAGGCTCGCCGCCGCGCCACCAAGGTTGACCACTACGAGAAAGAACGATGAAAGAGCGTCGATGCGAAAATGCGCGCCGAGCCACGGCAAGCCGAGCGGCAACCTGACGCTGGCGCTGCCGCCTTGGCCGAATAAGCTTAACAGTGCAATTACGCACAGCGTCAATGTCACTATAAAGCTGACGCCATAGACAAAAGCACTGGCGCGTGGCGACGACCAAAAGGCGACAGCTGTCGGCGCCAGCACCAGCAACACCGCCACACCATAAAGTGTGTAAGCGACCATCATTGCGGCGCACCTTTCAGCCGCACCCCGCGGCCTCCGCCGCTGCTGGTGCTGCCTTCGCCGATCAACTCGATGCCGCCGGCCGCAAGCGCATCGACCAACTTCATCAACGAATCCACGTTCCCGCGGACGACGCCATCGGAGGCTTCCATGCGCTGGATCGTTGGCAATGACAGTCCGCACCTCTGCGCCAATTCGCGCTGATCTAGTCCCAATAGCGCTCGTGCGGCTCGCAGCTGTCCTGAAGTAATCATGCTAGTCCATCGGACTTCGTGGTCTAGAATATGATATATGAAGTTTTATATCGCTATTATGATGTGTCAAGCATCACTTGGCGATTTGGTGGAATCGCGCAGCGCGCCGCCGCACGCTTATTCCGGCATTTCGTCGTGGCGCACGTTCGGCTGCAGCAAAACGCAGGCTGCAGCGGCAAAAATCATTGCAAACCCGATGATGTCAGGCACGGTCAGCCGCTCATCGAGCACTATGGCGGACGCGCTGACGCCAATGACCGGCACAAGCAATGATCCGAGCGAGGCCGTAATGGCTGGCAACCGCCCGACGATCGACCACCATAAAAAATGCGCGAGACCGACCCCAAACAGGCCGACAAAGAGGATCGCCAAAATCGTGTCGTTTTGGATCGGCCAAAGGTGCGGATAGCCTTCGGTGAGGAATGAGCCGGCCGTGATGAAAAGCAGCCCGAACAGTAATTGCCAGGCCGCGTTCGCTAGCGGTTCAATCGTGACTCTGGCCCATTTGATGTAGACGGTCGCAATGGACCAGCTCAGCGCGCAGCCGAGCGAATAAAACACGAAGGGCGGAAATCCGGTGGCGAACAAGGGCCAGACCAGGACCGTCAGGCCAATCACGCACAGTGCGAAGGCGAGCCAGCGCACCGCGTTGAGCCGCTCGCCGAGGAAGAGCCGACTCAGCACTGTCGTCCAGATTGGCATCGAATAGGTGATAATGATGGCGCGGGTGGTCGCGCCGCTGAGCTGCGCGAAGCCCGAGAGGATCTGAAACGCTGCAACATTGAGTAGTCCTGCCACCATGACGTGGATGTATTCGCCACGCGGCACTCTAAGGTTGTGGCCGGAAATGACGGCGGCCGCGAACAAGGTGGCCGCACCGATCCCGGAGCCGGCAACGCGCAGGCTCCATGGCGACACTTCGCGCAACGCGACTGCTGCGGCAATCCAATTGAGGCCCCAGGCGAAGGCGAGCAGCACAACCAGCAGCTTGGCCGTCGCGGCGGCGTCGGCTTTCGTTTTCGGCTTTGACATTGCAAGGGAAGTCCGGCGGGAGAGTCGGCGCGTCTGCCTGCGCACACGCTATCGCGCAGATGCTCGCGTGGCGAGGTGGCTCCATGCATAGAGGTATTTCCGTCGGGCGCCTGCGGCGAACTTGCCGGCTTGTTGCACGGTCATCCTCGCTGTGTTAGCTAGCCCTCGATTTCTGGGGGGTTTCCGCGGGCTCCCGCGACGTCCTCCGAGATCGGAATTCTCTCTTGGATTCCAATAGTTTGCGCCGCCTTCCGCGACGGCGTCCCGGCTGCGAATGATGTAAAAGCAACGAGCGTTTCAGTGGCAGGTGAAGATTCAATCATCTCCGGTATGGCTGGCCGTTACGCCACAGCCCTGTTCGAGCTCGCCCTCGACAATAAAGCTGTCGACGCCGTCAAAAAAGATCTCGATCAGTTCGACGCGCTTGTCGCCAGCAGTACCGACCTCAATCGTCTCGTGCGCAGCCCGGTGTTCGACGCCGATGAGCAGCTCAAGGCGCTCTCGGCGATCCTTGCGAAGGCCGGCATCTCGGGGCTGGCCGCTAATTTTCTGAGAGTCATTACGACCAACCGCCGCCTGTTCGCAGTGCGCAACATGATCCGCGGCTACCGCGCGTTGGTCGCGCAGCACAAAGGCGAGGTGACGGCCAAGGTTACAGTCGCCGAAAAGCTCAGCGAAACGAATCTCGACACGCTCAAAGGCGTCCTTAAGTCCGTGACCGGTGGCAAAGACATCGACCTCGACGTCGACGTCGATCCTGCCATCATCGGCGGGCTGATCGTCAAAGTCGGCAGCCGCATGGTTGACAGTTCACTCCGCACAAAACTCAATTCGATCAAGCTTGCGATGAAAGAGGCCCGCTGATGGATATCCGCGCCGCAGAAATTTCCGCCATCCTGAAAGAGCAGATCAAGAACTTCGGACAGGAAGCCGAAGTCTCCGAAGTCGGCCAGGTGCTCTCCGTCGGCGACGGCATCGCCCGCGTTTACGGCCTCGATAATGTGCAGGCCGGCGAGATGGTCGAGTTCGAGAACGGAACGCGCGGCATGGCGCTCAATCTCGAGACCGACAATGTCGGCATCGTGATCTTTGGCGCCGACCGCGAGATCAAGGAAGGCCAGACCGTTAAACGCACGGGCGCAATCGTCGACGTGCCAATTGGCAAAGGTCTGCTCGGCCGCGTGGTCGATGCGCTCGGCAATCCGATTGACGGCAAGGGCCCGATCAAGGCCGACAAGCGCGCCCGCGTGGACGTCAAGGCGCCCGGCATCATTCCGCGCAAGTCGGTAAACGAACCAATGGCGACCGGCCTCAAGGCCATCGACGCCCTGATCCCGATCGGCCGCGGCCAACGCGAATTGATCATCGGCGACCGCCAGACCGGCAAGACCGCGATCGCGCTCGACACAATTCTTAATCAGAAGCCGCTCAATGCGCAGACGGACGAGAAGATCAAGCTCTACTGCGTCTATGTCGCGATCGGGCAGAAGCGCTCCACCGTTGCCCAGTTCGTGAAGGTGCTGGAAGAGCAAGGCGCGCTCGACTATACCATCGTGGTCGCCGCCACCGCCTCTGATCCTGCGCCGATGCAGTACCTGGCGCCGTTCTCCGGCTGCACCATGGGCGAGTATTTCCGCGACAACGGCATGCACGCGGTCATCATCTATGACGATCTGTCGAAGCAAGCCGTCGCATACCGCCAGATGTCGCTGTTGCTGCGCCGTCCGCCGGGACGCGAAGCCTATCCCGGCGACGTTTTCTATTTGCATTCGCGCCTGCTCGAACGCGCCGCAAAGATGAACGACGAGAACAAGGGCGGCTCGCTCACCGCTCTCCCGGTGATCGAAACGCAGGCCAACGACGTGTCGGCCTACATCCCGACCAACGTGATTTCAATTACCGATGGGCAGATCTTTCTTGAGACCGACCTGTTCTATCAAGGCATTCGGCCGGCGGTGAACGTGGGCCTCTCGGTGTCGCGCGTGGGTTCTGCAGCCCAGACCAAGGCAATGAAGAAGGTTGCCGGCAAGATCAAAGGCGAGCTCGCGCAGTACCGCGAAATGGCCGCCTTCGCACAGTTCGGTTCGGATCTGGACGCCACCACGCAGCGCCTGCTGGCGCGCGGCTCGCGATTGACCGAACTTCTCAAGCAGCCGCAATTCTCGCCGCTGAAGATGGAAGAGCAGGTTTGCGTGATCTATGCCGGCGTCAACGGCTATCTCGACACATTCGAAGTCGCGCGCGTGCGCGCTTTCGAAACCGGCTTGCTGACATTTATGCGCAGCAAACACGCCGATTTGCTCGCGAGCATTAGCAAGAGCGGCGATTTGTCGGACGCCGACGCCGGCAAACTCAAGAGCGCGGTCGACGGTTACGCCGCGACTTTCGTCTAAATTCTGTCATGGCCGGGTTCGCCCCGGACGGTTGGGTTAAGAGCGACTGAAGAATGGCCAGCCTCAAGGACATGCGCGTTCGCATCGCCGCGACCAAGGCGACGCAAAAGATCACCAAGGCCATGCAAATGGTCGCGGCATCGAAGCTGCGCCGGGCGCAGGTCGCGGCGGAAGCCGCGCGACCCTATGCGGAAAGGATGAGCAAAGTATTGGGCTCGATTGCGGGTGCTGTTGCCGGCAGCGATGCAGCGCCCAAGCTGCTGGTTGGCACCGGCAACGACCGGGTGCATTTGCTCGTTGTCTGCACCGCCGAGCGCGGGCTGTGCGGCCCGTTCAATTCGTCGATCGTGCGGCTTGCGCGTGACAAAGCGAATGAGCTGATCGCCGAGGGCAAGGAAGTCAAGATTCTGTGTGTCGGCCGCAAGGGCAACGATCAGCTGCGCCGGCTTTATGGCAAGTTGATCATCGAGACCATCGAATTGCGTGGCGTGCGTACGATCGGCTTCGAGCAGGCCGAAATGATCGCCAAAAAGATCATTGCGCTGTTTGACCAGGGAGGTTTCGACGTGGCCACCCTGTTTTTCTCGCGCTTCAGGTCCGTGATCGCGCAGATCCCGACCGGGCAGCAGATTATTCCGCCGGTCTTCGAAAAGGCTGCCGGGGACGGCCCTGGCGCCGCCTACGAATACGAGCCGGAAGAGGAGGAAATCCTCGCCGAGCTGTTGCCGCGCAACCTGTCGGTGCAGGTGTTCCGCGCGCTTCTGGAAAACGCCGCCTCCGAGCAGGGCGCGCGCATGAGCGCCATGGACAACGCCACCCGTAATGCCGGCGAGATGATCCGCAAGCAGACACTCACCTATAACCGCACCCGTCAGGCGATGATCACCAAGGAACTGATCGAGATCATCTCCGGAGCCGAGGCGCTTTAGCCCGAGGACTCGAACTTCTACGAGGATTACAATGGCCGCTACACCAAACGCAGTCGGAAAAATCACGCAGGTCATCGGCGCCGTCGTCGACGTGCAGTTCGAAACCCACTTGCCGGCGATCTTGAACGCACTCGAAACGACGAATGGCGGCAACCGTCTGGTGCTGGAAGTTGCACAGCATCTCGGAGAATCGACGGTTCGCACCGTCGCGATGGACTCCTCTGAAGGCCTGGTGCGTGGACAGGATGTCACCGACACCGGTGGGCCGATTTCTGTTCCGGTCGGGCCAGGATTGCTCGGGCGCATTATCAACGTGATCGGGGATCCGGTCGATGAAGCCGGTCCTGTTAAGGGTGACAGCAAGCGCGCCATCCATCAAGACGCGCCCCCCTACACCGATCAATCCACCGAAGCGCAAATTCTGGTCACCGGGATCAAGGTGGTGGATTTGCTCGCGCCTTACGCCAAAGGCGGCAAGATCGGGCTGTTTGGCGGGGCCGGCGTCGGCAAGACCGTGCTGATCATGGAGTTGATCAATAACGTTGCGAAAGCGCACGGCGGCTATTCAGTGTTCGCCGGCGTCGGTGAACGCACGCGCGAAGGCAACGACCTCTATCACGAGATGATCGAATCGGGCGTGAACAAGGATCCGCACAAGGGCTCAGTCGAAGGCTCGAAATGTGCGCTGGTGTACGGGCAAATGAACGAGCCACCGGGCGCCCGCGCCCGCGTCGGCTTGACCGGCCTGACGGTCGCCGAGCACTTCCGCGACCAGGGTCAGGACGTGTTGTTCTTCGTCGACAACATCTTCCGCTTTACGCAAGCCGGTTCGGAAGTGTCGGCCCTGCTTGGCCGCATTCCTTCGGCGGTCGGCTATCAGCCGACACTTGCGACCGACATGGGCGCTTTGCAGGAGCGCATCACGACGACCACCAAGGGTTCGGTCACTTCTGTGCAGGCGATTTATGTGCCCGCCGACGATCTCACCGATCCGGCGCCTGCAACGTCGTTCGCGCATCTCGATGCGACCACCGTGCTGTCGCGCGACATCGCCGCCAAAGGCATCTACCCGGCCGTGGATCCGCTCGACTCGACGTCTCGCATGCTGTCGCCGCTGATTGTTGGCGAAGAACATTACGGGGTGGCACGGCAGGTGCAGCAGATTCTTCAGCGTTACAAGGCCCTGCAAGATATCATCGCCATTCTCGGCATGGATGAATTG
>JBATYN010000234.1:0-10505 GCA_049674125.1 Pseudolabrys sp.
ATCATGACGGTGCTATTCGCGTTGCCAATAGCAGCACAAACCTTGCCACACCGCGCCGAAAATCAAGTTCCTGTCGCGATCGTAAAGATCGACCGCGCGCCCGATCACACGGCAATCCACATCCAGGCACAGGCGGCGCTGGGAAAGGTTTGCTTTCCTTCAAAAGGAGCCAACAGCCCGTATTTGCTCGCAAATGGGCGCAACTATCGCTACCTCGGCGGTGACAACGTATCTGCATGTCCCGAACGGCGCGACTACACCGCTGCCGAAGTGATGATCTTACGCTTTGAGCCACTGGAAGCGGGGTCGAGCACTTTTTCTCTTGTGTCGGGCCAAACAGACGGGAAGCAATCGACAGACGCCGTCTCACCAACAACGCCTTATTGGAGCTTTATTCGCGTCAGATTGGATTGAGCCGTCGCGCGCTGCCGCTAGTTCGCTTTGCCAAGGATGGCGCGCACCGTCGGATGCGCCAGGAGCGTATCGGTACCTGCCTGAATCACCAGGTCGACTTCTTCTTCCGGCAAATTAAAACTGGTCGGTACCTGGTCGAGCCTTGCGGCACGAGCCGGGTCCATTTGGTTAAAATTGATTTCCACAACGTCAAAGCTGATGTTGCTGCAACGCCAATCGCCCGTTGCGCCGAGCTTCACGGCTTCGGCCCGCGACAACGAACATCGCCATTTGCGGGCCGCGTCTTCCCAACCCTTGACGGTGAGCCGGAACGCATCGAATCCGCTCCGCACCGCGGAGTTGATTGCAGTGTCGGTGATCGCGCCGATCAGCTCCTTTCCGGTCGGGCCTTGCACAGTCTGTGCCCATCCTCCTTGTGGTGGCAGCCCTGCATTGACGACAACGAAAACCATGTGCCGCAGCTGGACAGCCCTGTCGCGGGTCAGAGGCGAATAAGGTTGCCCTGCAGCTTCGCGGGCGATGACGACGCCAGAGAGTCCGAAATTATCCGTGATGCCGCCATCGGCGAGTTTCACGAAGCGAATCTGTTCCGGATCACGATATCGCTTGAGTGCCTGCGCAAACGCCCGGACCTGGGCTCCGGCGGACCTGTCTGCGAGAACACGATCCACCCATGGCGGCAGCGGTACGGTGCATGCGTCGGAGAAGCTGGCAAGAACAATCGGAACAAAGGCCACGGGAACGGCAGCCGAGGCAGCAACCGCCTGTGAGATCGGATATTTGCGTGGATCGCTGCACAACGCCGCGAACGTCACCGGAGAAAATAAAAACGGTGTGCGATTGTAGAGATCCGAAGCATTGAGCCAGACGATCGGCTTGCCGGGCTGATAGAGATCGGCGAGCGTCGCTCCCTCGAACAGGTTTTGATCAAGCCAGCCCGCAAGCCGCGAAGAATCGTTGATACCGCCGCCGAAGCCTCGCGCCAGATTCACGAGACCCACTCTGGTATTGAGGTCTTCCTCGGCGTTCTTCAATAGAAACCGTTCGCGAAAGTCCGCGAGCGCGGCGTGTCCTTTCAGACCGAAATAGGCGGCAGTGACCGAACCTCCCGACACGCCCGAGATGAAGATGACCCTATCGAGATAGCTCCCGCGCCCCCTGGCCGGCAAGCGGTCGAGGCCGCGCATGGCGCCGTAAGCAAACGCGGCAGCGCGTGTGCCACCGCCAGAAAACGCAATTGCCACGACCGTATCGCCGCCAACGTTTGGCGGCGTTCCGGGCGGAACGATCGCCGCATTGGACGCTACCGGCAAATTGATCGGTTCATTGAAGGTGGCGGCGCACGCAGCAAGGGCTAGCGCGAGTGTTGCAACCGCGGCCCAATATGCCGTTTCGCGCATTCCTGATCACCCCCAACGCGGCAAGGCTAAATCGACGCTATTGAACCGTGTCGATATTTTTTGTCTTCGGTCAATTTAGCGCTTCGGCCTTGTCTTATGAGCTTAGCTGATACCCCCGGATTTAACGCGCGAAAAAATAACAGGCATAAATGCTCAAATTCCTAAAGATGGCGCCTGGCATTGTGTTCGCCTTAGACGCTCATGGTCTGATACAACGGGCGGTACAATGATCTTGATAGGGCACACCTATTCACGTGACGCGCGCAAAGGCGGTCGGACACAAATTAATTGTGTGCTGCAAGGCAAATCCAGACATTCATATCATCAACGTAAAACGGACAGCGCCTGATGTTTGGCGGAGACCAATTGCAAAGATCTTGGCTTTTCTTGGCGATTGCCGGGGTTGTCGCGATTTTTATCGGGGCGGGCGTCTATATCTTTGAGACGATGCCGCCGCGCGATGTCGTGATGGCCACCGGCGCCGTGGGAGGCGCGAACTATGAATTGGGAATCCGTTACCGAGAAATCCTGTCGCAATCCGGAGTCAAGTTGCAGCTCTTGCCGACGACCGGTGGTCTCGAGAATTTGGCGCGACTCCGCAAAGCGGGAGTAGATATTGGATTCATACAGGGTGGAACGACCGCGGTGGATGACGCAGCGGATGTGGAATCGCTTGGCACGATATTTTACGAACCGCTGTGGTTCTTCTACCGAGGCGAAATTGGGCAAGGCATCCAGGCGCTCCGTGGCCGACGGGTGTCGATCGGTCCTGAAGGAAGTGGTACGCGGGCACTTGCGCTCACCCTCATACAAAGGTTCAAGCTCGATAGTGTAATTGGCGTCCTATCGGGATTTGAGCCGCAGGAGTCAGCGGAAAAACTGGTCGCAGGCGAGATCGACGCCGCGTTTATCGTCACGGGCTGGGATTCCCCGGTTGTCCAGCGTCTCATGAATGCCAAGGGCATCGAGCTTGCAAGCTTTCCACGTGCGGATGCCTATGTTGCCCTTTATCCTTTCCTGAACAAGCTAGTGCTGCCGGCAAGTGTCAGCGATCTGTTGAACAACCGCCCGCCCGCGGACGTTGTGTTGTTGGCGCCGAAAGCCAGTCTCGCCGTGCGAGCGGGGCTGCATCCGGCCATCCAGCATCTTTTGCTCGATGCTGCTGTCCAGATTCATTCACAGCCCGGAATTTTTCAGAAAGCTGGGCAATTCCCCGCCGCCGAGGCGACCGATATCCCGCTCAGTGACGAAGCGCAGCGCTTTTACAAAAATGGGCGCCCGTTCCTTCAAAATTATCTTCCGTTCTGGGTCGCAACCTTGGTCGAACGGCTGATTGTTGTGTTCATTCCAATCGCAGCGTTGCTGTATCCGATGTTCAAGTTTCTGCCGCAAATATACGACTGGGTCATGCAGTCGAGAATTCGGCGGCTGTACGATGAAATGAGATCGATCGAGGGGGAGATCGAATTGCGAGGAGAGGAGTTTGATGCTGATTCGATTGATGCGAGACTTGAACAGCTGAACCAGCATGCGAACCACTTATCACTGCCGACCTCCTACGCAAGCATATTGTACACGCTGCGAAGCCACATAAATCTTGTCCGCATTCATTTGGCATCGAGTTCAAAAAAATAGCTCCCGCTCGGGCAATCCGTCTTTGCCTCGAATCAACACACCGCGTACCTTTGACCCGCGCTCGGTTGGCGCGCTCTCGACTTTGGGACAGCTTCCAGCATGACGACGTCTGACCCGCTCACTGAGCTTCTGGGCCCCGAGCGATTGACTGCAGTTGTCGATATTGGCGCCAATCCGATCGACACCGATCCGCCTTACAAGCGCATGCTGGTCAATCGTCTGTGCACGCTTGTTGGCTTTGAGCCGCAGGCTGAGGGCCTGGCCAACCTCAACGCGATGAAAAGCGATCTGGAAACCTATCTGCCTTATGCGGTTGGTGATGGCGGTAAAGGCATCCTGAAAATATGCCACGCGCCGGGCATGACCAGCTTGCTCACGCCGGAACCGCGCGTGCTCGATTGTTTTCCCGGCTTCACGCAATTTGGCCGGGTAGTTAGCGAGCTTCCGATCGAAACGCGTACGCTCGACGGCATCTCCGAAATCACGCACCTCGACTTTTTGAAGATCGACGTACAGGGCGGTGAACTTTCCGTCTTTCGCGGCGGGGGCACGCGGCTTTCAAACGCGATTGCCATCCAGAGCGAAATTTCATTCGTAACACTTTATAAGAACGAGCCCGTGTTCGGCGAGATTGACCTGGCGCTACGCGCGCTTGGCTTCATTCCGCACATGTTTGACAAGATCAACAAGCGAATGATTCTGCCGTTGCATTTCGGCGACAATCTTTTTGCGTCAATGAATCAGCTCCTTGAAGCCGATATCGTGTATGTGCGCGATTTTACGCAGCCCGACAAGATGAGTTCTGAGCAGTTGAGGCATTTGGCGCTGGTTGCGCACCATTGTTACGGCTCTTTCGACTTGGCGGCGCGCTGCGTCCATTTTCTGGCGGCACGAGGCGCGGTCGCCGCTGATGGGATGGGGCAATATCTCGCAATCCTGGGAAAGAAATAAGTCGGACTGGACTCTCATGCTGTCCGCTGACTAGTTTGCGCTCATGCCGGTATTGCCTCGCGTCAAAGACTACGACTCACTTTATCGCCAATTCCGCTGGCCTGTGCCGGCGCGTTACAACATCGGTGTCGATGTCTGTGATCGTTGGGCGGAAAAAGAGCCCGATCGCCTCGCGATCCTGCATATTAGATCAGACGGTGGCGACGATCAGATCACCTATGGCTGGCTTCGCGAAACTTCCAACCGGCTCGCCAATGTGTTGCGCGCCCACGGTATCGTGCGAGGTGACCGCGTTGCCATCTTGTTGCCGCAGTCGCCCGAGGTCGCTGCAAGCCACATCGGAATTTACAAGCTCGGTGGCGTCGCTTTGCCCTTGGCAGTCCTGTTCGGCACCGACGCACTCTTCTACCGGCTGCAGAATTCCGGCGCCGCCGCGCTGATCACCAATGGGCGTGGGGTAGAACGCATAGCCGGGATCAAGAAGGATTTGCCAGCACTCAAGCTCGTACTCTCACTCGACGGTGTGAGCGAAGACGCACTCGGTTTTACGGAGGAGTTAGCGCGCGCCTCGTCCGATTTTGCAGCGGTCGATACGTCCGCGGACGATCCCGCGATGATGGTCTACACATCCGGCACCACCGGGCAGCCGAAAGGCGCGCTGCATGGCCATCGCGTGTTGATCGGCCATTTCCCTGGCGTGGAAACCCACCATGATTTTTTCCCGCAGGCAGGTGATCGCATCTGGACGCCAGCGGATTGGGCCTGGGCCGGCGGATTGCTCAACGTTCTGCTCCCGGGCCTCCATTACGGCGTGCCTGTGGTAGCGCGCCGTTTCGAAAAATTTGATCCGGAGGAAGCTTTCACGCTGATGGCGCGCGCGCAAATTCGCAATGCCTTTATTCCACCGACCGCCTTGCGCATGCTACGCGCGGCTCCGAATCCGAAAGGCCGGCACGCCATCAACATGCGCTCGATCGGCTCCGGCGGTGAGTCGCTCGGCGCAGAGACATACGAATGGGGTAAGTCTGCTTTCGGCCTCGTAATCAACGAATTCTACGGGCAGACCGAATGCAACATCGTGCTTGCGGCTTGCAATGCGCTCGGTGTTTCAAAGCCCGGCGCCATCGGGAAACCCGTCGCCGGCCATACGGTGGCTGTCATCGATGGTGAAGGAAATCCGCTGAAAGCGGGCGAAACCGGACAGATCGCGGTCAAACGTCCCGACCCGGTAATGTTTCTCGAATACTGGGGCAAGCCGGAGGCGACCCACGATAAATTTATCGGGGAGTGGATGACCACGGGCGATCAGGGAGTGGTGGACGATGAAGGCTACTTCAGCTTCGTCGGCCGCGATGACGACGTCATCACGTCGGCGGGGTTCCGCATCGGGCCCGGTGAAATTGAGGATTGCTTGATAGGCCATCCAGCGGTGGCGCTCGCCGCCGTGGTTGGAAAACCGGATGCTCTGCGGACCGAAATCGTGAAGGCTTTTATTGTTCTCAAAAAGGGCCACACGGCATCCGATGCCCTCGCATCTGAAATCCAGGGCTTTGTGAAAACGCGGCTGTCCGCGCACGAATATCCGCGCGAGGTTGCCTTTATCGACACCATGCCTATGACCACGACAGGCAAGGTGATCAGACGCTTGTTGCGCGAACAGGTGTGAGACTAGCCGGCTTGATGCGATCTCAGCCGGCGAATCAAGCCATTTCCGACTTTGTGACGTCTGCCAGAATACGCTCAATCGTCTTTCGATCGTCGCCGGCCAGCGCGGCTTGTGGCGGCACCGGATCGCCGACGGCGTAGCCTTGAATCTGCAATCCGGTCTTGATGCAGGCAGCAAGACTAAACCGCGCGAATGCCTCGTTGATGCGCCAAAGATCGCGCTGGACTTTCATCGCCTCCGGCCATTTTCCAGCGCGGCACAATTCGTAAAGCCGCACGCTCTGGCGCGGCACGATGCATGCGGGGCCCGCCATCCAGCCGCCGCCGCCGATTAGCATGACTGCTGCCGGAATATGCGCCGAGGCCGAAAACACTTTCATGCGTGGCGCGCGGTTCATGATCGAGAGCAGACGGCCGGTATTCGTCGATGCGTCCTTGATATATTCGATGCGCGGATGCTCCGAGAGACGCGCAATCACGTCGAGCGAAAGGTCGCTGCGCTGGAATTGCGGATTGGTGTACAGTACGACTGGGATATCGACTGCGTCGGCGATGGCGCGAAAGTAAGACTCGATCTGCACATCTTTCAGCGGGAAATACGCTTCAAGGATTGCGAGAATGCCGTCGGCGCCTAGTTTTTGATAGGCCCTTGCCTGATCAACCGCGTCCGCCGTTGCCGTCGAGGCGACACCTGCAACGACAGGCACGCGATTTGCAGCTGCTTCGATGGTTGTCCGCACGACGGCCTCGCGCTGCACGCGATTGAGATAAGCGAACTCTCCGGTCGAGCCGAGTGGCGTCAGGCCATGCACGCCGGCTTCGATCAGGTCGGACGCAAGTTTTCCCAGCACATCGGTGAGAACTTTTCCGTGCTCGTCGACAGGCGAGACGAGATAGGGAAATACGCCATGGAATTCGCTCATGCGTGTGACCTAGAATACCCACAGCGCTTCGGGCGGAAATTCGACATAGTGTTCGCCCGGCCCGAGCGGCGCCGAGGCATAGGCGCGCACCGTGAGATTGTCGCGCGCGAGCACGAGTTCCCACCGCTCGCCAAGATACATCGGCGCTTTCAGCTCCATCTTCAGACGGTTGGGGCCCGCACTCGAAGCGCAACGCACGCGCTCGATCCGGATGATGCCAGTCGCCTTTCCGCTCGTCGCCTTGGTGCGCGCAATACCGGTGATGCGCTCGCCGAACAGTTCGATGATTGCTCGCCCGCCCGAATTTTCGACCAGCGTGCCGTCGAGCCGGTTGTTGCTGCCCATGAATTCCGCCGCGAACAAGGTCGCTGGCTCATTGTAGAGTGCGGTCGGCGATAGCCATCGCTTCCACCTGGTCGTGCGTGACGTGGATCGCAGAAAGACCGAGCGTGACAATCAGGGTGCGCAACCACGCGCGCGCTTCCTCGCGGAGCTTGGCGTCGAGGTTTGACAAAGGCTCATCGAGCAGAATCACTGGCGGCTCGTAGACGAGCGCCCGCGCGATCGCGACGCGCTGTTGCTGGCCGCCGGAGAGTTGATGCGGATAGCGCGCCGCGAGATGCCCAAGCCCGATTTGTGACAGGGTCTTTTCGACGCGCGTTTTGATTTCTGCCGCAGATACGCCGCGCAGCTTCAGGCCGTAGGCAACATTATCGAACACGGTGCGGTGTGGCCACAGCGCGTAGGATTGAAACACGAGGCCCAATCCGCGCTCTTCAGCGGGCAATTCTAGACTGCGCGCCGCATCGAAAAACACGCGGTCACCAATGGCGATTGACCCTCGGTGCGGAATTTCCAGACCGGCGACCGCTCGCAAGAGTGTGGTCTTGCCGCTGCCTGACGGTCCCAGCAGAGCGACGACTTCGCCAGCCGGGACTGCGACCGACACGCCCTTGAGAATTTCATTGTCGCCGAGACGAAGGGCGACATCCTTGACGATGAGGTCAGCCATGCAGGCGTACTCCCAGCCGGACCGCGACGGCAAGGCCGACGCCGATCATCACCACATTAACGACAGAAAGCGCCGACACCAGATCGATCGCCCCGGTGCCCCACAATGACACCAAAAGCGAGCCGATCACCTCGGTGCCGGGTCCGAGGAGATAAATGCCGGTTGAATATTCACGTACGAAAATCAGGAAAATCAGCAGCCAGCTTGCCAACATGCCGTATTTGATCAATGGCACGGTCACGTCGCGCTTCACGCGCAGGTCGTTGGCTCCGGCGGTGCGTGCAGCTTCCTCGAGTTCCGGCGCAACTTGCAGCAAGGTGCCGGAGACGAGGCGCATGCCGTAGGCAAGCCACACGATCGTATAAGCGAGCCAGATCGATACCATCGTGGATTTCAACGGCGACAGGAACGGCACGAACAGAAAAACCCACAACAGCGCGAGACCCGCGATCAGGCCTGGCATGGCGCGCGGCACCATCACGATGTAGTCGACTAACCTGGTCCATCCGGAATTCCACCGATGCACCGCAAGCGCGATGGCGGTGTAGCAGGCAACGGCAATCGCGCCGCCGATAACGCCGATGCCGAGCGTATTGAGAATGCCGCGAACCACATTCGGGTATTCGGTGAGTTCGCGGTAGTGATCGAGCGTGAGCACGTCGCGCAACTTTACGCCTTCGCCCCAGGTCACCACGAAGGACCGTAATGTGATGCCGAACAGGGGCACAACAACGGTAACGAAAAGCCAGAAGACGATGCATCCGAAAGCAAACCAGCGCCATCCATGCAAACGCAGCGGTTGCGTCTTTAGTCCCTTTCCTCGCACTGAAACGTAGCGCTGTGCCTGTCGCAACAGCAGGCGCTGCATGAAAACAAGCGGCGCGGTGATGGCGATGATCGCAACAACCACGACGGCCATCAGCTGATACGACGGCACGCCGAGCTTGTTAGTGAGCTTGTAAAGATACGTCGACAGCACGAGCACATCTTGCGGATCGCCCAGGACCAACGGTAGGCCGAACAATTCAAACCCGAGGAAGAACACCAGCACGCCTGCAAACAAAATCGCCGGCAAAATCATCGGTAGGCTGACATTGACGGCAACGCGAAACGGATTGGCGCCGGATACGCGCGCGGCCTCTTCCAGATCGGTGCTCAACCCGCGCAAAGCGGCGGCGCTATAGAGATAGACGTGCGGCACGTGGGTTAGGCCAGCGATCGCGATCAGGGCCGCTAGTGAATAGAGATTCCAAGGCACGAAACCGAGAACATCCTTCGCCAGCGTCGAGAAAATTCCAACCGGGCCAATCGCGACCACATAACCGAACGCGATCACTACCGCCGAAACGAAGATTGGAATCAGAATGAGCGGTTCCAGATATTTGCGCCCCGGCACGTCCGTGCGCACCATCAGGAACGCGAGCAGGGCGCCGAGCGGCACGGCGATCAACGCCATGCCGCTGGCAATCGCAATAGTCGTCCAAAACGCCTGCCAGAAATCGGAATCGGCAAAGACGAAGGAATAGGCAAGCAGTCCAAACTTCGCCGAAGGGTCAAAGAACGGCGCCGTCAGGAAGCTCTGATAAACCACAAGCGATAGCGGCGCCGCCACAGCGAGTGTGGTAAGGCCGAGCACGAGCAAGCGGTACACGACAATGGGCATCCCGCTATCCCCGAAGCGTCTTAGCCATTGCTAATCTTCTCGGCCTCATGCTGAGGAGCGCGCGCAGCGCGCGTCTCGAAGCATGGAGCCGCCTCATTCTTCGAGACGCGCCCCTTCGGGGCGCTCCTCAGGATGAGGCGAATTGGCGTGCAACGGCGCGGAGAGTTTTATCACTGTCCCTTCTTCGCCTGCTGCCATTTGGCCAGGAAGGCGAGCCGCTTGGCCTGATCGAGATTCTCCAGCAATGTCTGGTCGATCGGCACCGGACGCGCCTTGTCGCCGATTAGCTGGCTAACGCCCTTGATTGTTGCTTCGCCCTCGACATCGGACCGCAGCGAATAGAGATCTGCTTTGTTGGCGATGATGTCCTGGCCGCGCTTCGACAGGATGTAGTCAAGAAATAGTTTACCGGCATTCGGATTTTTTGCGTTCTTCGAAATGAAGGCGACGCGCGAAGTTACCATCGTGTAATCCTTCGGCAGGATGATGCCGAGATTAGGATCCTTCTTTGAGCGGCCGAGGGCGTAAGAGCCAAAGATGCCGTAGGCGATCAGATGCTCGCCGGACGTGACGCGCTCCATCATGGCGCCTGCGCTGGTGTAGAGCTTGGCCTGCGCCTTGCCCATCGCTTTGAACAAGTCCCACGCCTGCGGAAAATCCTTGATGTCTTCGTTGCAGAACAGGTAACCGACGCCGGAGCGTTCGGGATCGTAGGCCGTGATCTTGCCTTTGTAGAAATCGGTCTTGGCATCCAGCAATTTCAAGAGTTCGGTGTGGTCCTTCGGCACGTCGCCTTCCGGCACCAGTCGTTTGTTGTAGACAAAGGCAATCGGCTCATACGT
>JBATYN010000235.1:0-2774 GCA_049674125.1 Pseudolabrys sp.
GCGCATGAAGCACTCCGCCAACCGGGCGGTGGTCGCCGGCAAGCGCATTGTCCTCGTGGATGACTCGATTGTGCGCGGTACGACGTCGCGGAAGATCGTGCAAATGATGCGCGACGCGGGTGCCAAGGAAGTACATTTTCGCATCGCCTCCCCGGCGATCAAGCATCCCGACTACTACGGAATCGATACGCCGGAGCGCGACAAGCTGCTCGCCGCCACCCATGATCTCGAAGGCATGCGGAAGTTCATCGGCGCGGATTCACTCGCGTTCCTGTCTGTCGACGGTATTTACCGCGCCATGGGCCTGCCCGGCCGCGATCCGGCACGGCCACAGTTCACCGACCATTGCTTCACCGGCGACTATCCAACGCCGCTTACAGACCTCGCCGCGCAAGAGGCGAGCCCACGGCAGTTGTCGTTGCTCGCGGAAGCCATCTAGTTCGCCTTCGCCATCGTTCCCTTATGACCAAGCCCTTTTCCGATCGTATTGCGCTGGTCACCGGCGCCTCGCGTGGCATTGGCGCCGCTGTTGCGCTCGAACTCGCGCAAGCTGGTGCGCATGTGGTGGCTGTCGCGCGCACAGTTGGCGGACTGGAAGAGCTCGACGACACAATCAAAGCAGCCGGCGGCTCTGCCACGCTGGTGCCGCTGGACGTCAAGGATAGCGAGGGCATTGCAAGGCTCGCTCTTGCTCTCAACGAACGGTATCAACGACTCGACGTGCTGATCGGCAATGCAGGCATCCTCGGGCCACTCTCCCCGCTCGCCCATGTCGAGCCGAAGGATTGGGACAATCTCATTGCGGTCAATATAACCGCAAATTATCAGCTCATCCGCTGCATGGATGCCTTGCTCAAGCGGTCGCAGGCCGGACGCGCCGTGTTTCTCACGTCAGGGGTTGCGCATATGGGGCGGGCTTATTGGGGACCCTATGCCGCCTCGAAGGCGGCACTCGAGATCCTGGCGCGCACTTACGCCGCCGAATGCGCAACCACGTCTGTGCGCGTCAATCTTTTTGCGCCGGGACCCACCCGCACACGCATGTATGCCAGCGCTTTTCCAGGGATCGATCCGCTCACGCTACCGACAGCGGAGGAGGTCGCCAAAAAAATCGTGCCGATGTGCGCGGCAGAATGTGCGGAGAACGGGAAGATTTACAATTTCCGCGAGGGCAAGTTTTTAGAATTTCATCCACCCGCCTGAGGGGCCGCCTCCAGGCGCAAGATTAGTGCTTGCGCTTAGCGCGCCCCTTAAAGGGATTGACCTTCTCGCGTAACGCCAACCGGATTGGAGTCCCCGGCAAATCGAACGTTTCCCGGAGCGAGTTCAACAAATAGCGCTTGTAGGCGTCCGGCACGGCATCGGCGCGCGTACAGAACACAACAAAGCTCGGCGGCCGGCTTTTAGGTTGCGTAATGTAGTTGAGACGCAAAGACCGTCCCGACACCGCCGGCGGTGGATGCGCACTGACGGCGTGCTCGAACCACCGGTTGAGTCCGCTGGTGGGAATGCGCTTGTTCCATACTCCATAGGCATCGACGATGGCCTGCATCAGGCGGTCAAGCCCTTCGCCAGTGAGACCCGAAACCGCCACCAGCGGCACACCCTTGAGCTGCGTCAATTTTTCCTCGGCCTGTTCGCGCAGCTTGCCGATGGCGCCTCCCGTCTTTTCCTTCAGATCCCATTTGTTGACCGCAATGACGATCGCCCGGCCTTCTTGCTCGACGAGGTCGGCAATCCGCTGATCCTGTTCCTCGAAGGCATTGTCCGCGTCCAACAATACCACAACAACTTCCGCAAAGCGGACCGCGTTCAGGGCGTCGGCGACCGACAGCTTCTCCAGCTTTTCATCTACACGCGAGCGGCGGCGTAGTCCGGCGGTATCAAAAATACGAAATTTCTGATTTTTCCACTCGTGCTCCACCGCAATGGCGTCTCTGGTAATGCCGGCCTCCGGTCCGGTGAGTAACCGATCTTGGCCAATCAATCGATTGATCAACGTCGACTTGCCGGCGTTGGGGCGGCCGACAATGGCCACGCGGATCGGATGGCTTTCATCCGCCGAAGCTTCGGCCGCCTGCTCTGCGGTTTTTTCAGGCAGAGCGTCTCGTAGCGCGTCATAGAGGTCGGACAATCCCTCGTCATGTTCTGCTGAAATGGCCACGGGCTCACCGAGGCCAAGCGCATAGGCTTCCAAGCGTCCCGATTCACCCGCCCTGCCTTCGCTCTTGTTGGCGATGAGCACGATCGGCTTGCCGGACTTGCGGGCAACATCGGCAAATGCGTGGTCGGTGGGGATCGCGCCGGCCCGCGCATCGATCATAAAAAATATCGCGTCGGCCTGGTCGATCGCAGTCTCGGTCTGCGCCCGCATGCGGCCAGAAAGGCTTTCAGGCGCCGACTCCTCGAAGCCCGCCGTGTCGATGACGGTAAACATAATGTCGCCGAGCCTCCCCTCGCCTTCCCGCCGATCGCGAGTCACGCCAGGCCGGTTATCGACCAAAGCGAGGCGCCGTCCGACGAGGCGATTGAATAATGTCGACTTGCCGACGTTCGGCCGGCCAACAATGGCAATGGTGAAGCTCATCAGGTGTCAATGCCGGGCTACGCCCGCCAATCTATCAAAAGAAATCCGAAGAATGCATTCATGCGCGGGTCGAGCCCACACATTAAGGGTGTCGTCAACGCGAGAAGGTTCCTGGCGCCGGCGCTGACGGCCACGGCGCCGCAGCGTTCGTCTGGCCCTGTGCTGGCCAAGGCGATTGACCCTGCTG
>JBATYN010000236.1:0-24878 GCA_049674125.1 Pseudolabrys sp.
GCAGCAATGTGGTGCCTTATCTGCCGCTCAATGAACTCGTTCGTCCACCACAGACGAATGGCCAGCCACAAGCAGGAGGCCGGCCATGAGACTGAATTTTGTCGGCGGCATTATCGCCGTGATCGCCGCGGCCGTCCTGATCGTTGCGTATTCGTCGCTGTTCACGGTCTTTCAGACACAACAGGCATTGGTGGTCCGCCTTGGCCAGCCGGTGCGCGTTGTCAGCGAGCCTGGTCTTAACCTCAAAGCGCCGTTCATCGACTCCGTCGTCTACATCGACAAGCGGATTCTCGATCTTGAGGCGCCGCCACAGGAAGTGATCGCTTCCGATCAGAAGCGGTTAGTGGTTGATGCATTTGCTCGTTACCGCATCCAGGATCCGCTTCGCTTCTACCAAACGTTGGGATCAATCACGGGCGCCAATTCACAGCTTTCCATTTTGCTCAATTCGGCGCTGCGCCGCGTGCTTGGTGAAGTGACCTTCATGCATGTCGTGCGTGATCAGCGTTCCGAGCTCATGGCGCGCATTCGCGAATTGGTCGATCACGAAGCCACATCCTATGGCGTTCAGGTCGTGGACGTACGAATTCGTCGAGCCGACCTGCCGGAGCAAAACAGCCAGGCGGTCTATCAGCGCATGCAGACCGAGCGCCAACGTGAAGCGGCGGAATTCCGCGCCCAGGGCGCCCAGCGCGCCCAGGAAATCCGCTCCCGCGCGGATCGTGAAGTGACCGTACTTGTCGCGGACGCGACGTCAAAGTCGGAGCAAATTCGCGGCGAAGGCGACGCCACGCGCAACCAAATCTTCGCAGAAGCCTTCAACCAGGATCCAGAGTTCTTCACTTTCTACCGTTCAATGCAGGCCTATGAGCGCGGCCTTCGGCAGGCCGACACGCGGATGGTGCTCAAGCCTGACTCGAACTTCTTCCGCTATTTCACCAATCCCTCGGGCAAGCCGCCGGAGAAATCGGCGCCGCCGCCGACCGCCCCGTCGCCAGCCCGCTAGCGAACACGTCCGCCCGGCATGTCGGATTTTCTGGCCGCTCTTGGACTGGTTTTTGTCATTGAAGGCTTGATCTTCGCGGCATTTCCAGAGGCGGCCAAAAAGGCGATGACGAGCGTGCTGGCGACCCCGGATTTTTCCCTGCGACTGATCGGGATCGGATCAGCTATCATCGGCGTAGGTTTGGTGTGGCTCGTGCGTGCATGACGCAGTAAATCCGGCCTCGGATGGTATTGGTTCGCGGTGCCCTTGAATCGCCGCGAAGTCGGGGCCACTCTCATTGTCAGCTTCTTCCGAGGAGATCCGACGCCCATGGGCGCATCTTTTTTCCGCATGAAATCCACCGCTGGCCGTTCCGGCTTGGCCATATTCGCTGCCGCCGCCATCGCCTGGCCGGCCCTGATCGCTCCCGCCGCGGCGCGAGGACCGGAAGGCATCGCGGATGTCGCAGAGCAGGTCATCGACGCTGTCGTCAATGTGTCAACCAAACAGTCGGTCGATTTGCGGAGCGGCGCCATGCCGCAACTGCCGCCGGGTTCGCCGTTTGAGGAGTTCTTTGAAGAGTTCTTCAAGAACCGCCGCGGGCAAGGTGGACAGGGCGGACAAAATGGTCAAAACGCACCGGGACAAAACGGACAGGATGGGCAGAACGGCCCGACGCCCACACCGCGGCGCGTCAATTCCCTCGGCTCCGGCTTCGTTATCGATGCCGCGGGCCTGGTGGTGACCAACAACCATGTCATCGCGGATGCCGATGAGGTCAACGTCATCTTCAACGATGGGACCACACTGAAGGCCGAAGTTGTCGGCCGCGACACGAAAACCGATCTTGCTCTTCTAAAAGTGACACCGAGCAAGCCGCTCAAGGCGGTGAAGTTTGGTGACAGCGACAAGCTGCGGCTCGGTGAGTGGGTGATCGCCATCGGTAATCCGTTCAGTCTTGGCGGCACTGTGACCGCCGGCATCGTCTCGGCGCGCAATCGCGATATCCAGTCGGGACCGTACGACAACTACATCCAGACAGACGCCGCCATTAACCGCGGCAATTCCGGGGGCCCTCTGTTCAATCTCAATGGGGAAGTGATCGGAGTGAATACGGCGATCATCTCGCCATCCGGTGGCTCGATAGGCATTGGCTTCGCCGTACCGTCGAAAACGGTCGTGCCTGTAATCGATCAATTGCGCGAATTCAAAGAGGTGCGCCGCGGTTGGCTTGGTGTGCGCATCCAGCAAGTGAGCGATGAGATTGCCGAAAGCCTCAGCGTGAAGCCGGCGCGCGGCGCGTTGGTGGCCGGCATCGACGACAAGGGGCCTGCAAAGCCAGCGGGCATTGAGCCGGGTGACGTCATCGTCAAGTTTGATGGCAAGGACGTCAAGGAAATGCGCGATCTGCCCAAGATCGTTGCCGACACACCCGTCGGCAAGGACGTTGAGGTGGTCGTTATCCGCAAAGGCAAGGAAGAAAAGAAATCGGTAAAGCTAGGCCGGCTTGAAGATGAGAAACAGGCGGCGCTCAATACTAAAAATGATGCGGGGCCGGATTCAAAACCCGTCGTCAAAAAAGCGCTCGGGCTCGACCTGGCCAATCTCACCGACGATCTACGCAAGAAGCATAACATCAAGGACAAAGTGAAGGGCGGCGTGGTGATCACCGGCGTGGACCCCAATTCGCCTGCCGCCGAAAAGCGGCTCGTGCCTGGAATGGTCATTGCCGAGGTGCAACAGCAGGCCGTAACGAACGCGACCGAACTTCAACAGCGAATCGATAAGCTGAAGAAGGACGGCAAGAAGGCGGTGGTGTTGCTGGTCGTGTCTCCAGACGGAGACCCAAGCTTTGTCGCACTGAGCCTGCAGTAAACCCCTAGGCGAGACGCGAGCGAATCACGCGTCTACGAAATCCGTACGCCTGTAGCCTTGCACGTAAAGCAGCGCCGTAAGATCGCTGTGATCGATGCGTGCGGCGGCGGCAGCGGCGAGTTTCGGCTTGGCGTGATATGCGACGCCAAGTCCGGCCTCCGAGATCATGTCGAGGTCATTCGCGCCATCGCCTATGGCCATCGTTTCTTCTTTGGCGAGGGCGAATTCCTGGCGCAGCTCGATCAACGTGGCGCGTTTGCCGTCGCGGCCAAAGATTGGCTCAGCGACTTTGCCGGCGAGTTTGTGTCCGTCCACAATCGTAAGTGAATTGGCGCGGCTTGCGTCGAAGCCGACCATCGCGGCGATGCGATCTGTGAATATCGTAAATCCGCCGGACACCATACAAGTATGGGCACCGTTTGCACGCATGGTTGCCACAAGCGTTTTGGCCCCGGGCGTCAATTTGATGCGGTCGCGTAAAACCTCCTCGATCACCGAAACGGGCAGGCCTTCGAGCAGTGCAACCCGCTCCCGCAATGCCGGCTCAAACGCGATGTCGCCGCGCATGGCCCGTTCGGTAATTGCGGCGACACGGGATTTGATCCCGACGTAATCGGCGAGCTCGTCAATGCATTCCTGTTCGATAACGGTGGAGTCCATGTCAGCCAAAAACAACTTCTTCCGCCGGTTGGCTGCGGGTTGCACAACGGCATCGATACCGCTAGCGATGGCGCGCAAACGTTCGGCCGTCGCGCGTTGGTCTGTTGGGTTATCCGCGCTAAAGGGAATATCGACGGCGTCGGGCCCAAGCCATTGCTCCATACCGGCGCCAGGCAATGCTGCGCGCGCGTTCTGCAGCGCCGCGGCGACCGCTTTTTGAGTACCGATCAGGGTCGCGACATGAGTCATGCGAGGCACAGTACCAATCGAGCGGTGCTTATTGCAGGGCCGACCGCCAGCGGCAAGTCGGCACTTGCGCTTGATCTGGCAGAGCGGCTCGGAGGAACCATTATCAACGCCGATTCCATGCAAGTATATCGCGATCTGCGTATCATTACGGCACGGCCGATACCCGAAGAAGAGGCGCGGGTGCCTCATCGGCTCTACGGACATACAGATGCAGCGGAAAATTACTCGGTCGGCCGCTGGTTTGGCGATGTCAAAGCGGCGCTTGCTGAGGCTGTCGCGCAGCGCCGCCTGCCCATTCTGGTCGGCGGTACGGGTCTGTATTTTAAGGCGTTGACCGCGGGCTTGGCGGCCGTGCCGCCAATTCCGGCTGACATTAGAACCGAGATCCGGGGTCGATTGCAGCGTGACGGCGCGCCAGCGTTGCACAAAGAACTTGTGCGGCTTGATCCTGAAACCGCTCAACGCGTCATGATCAACGATCGATCGCGAATTTCACGGGCGCTCGAAGTTGCTGTGGCAACCGGCCGGCCGCTATCGGAATGGCATCGGGAAGGTCTGCCGCCACTTATAAACTCCGAGCACGCCACCAAATTATTTATTACATGCGAACGCAAAGAGTTGGTCCGCCGTATCGAGACGCGGTTTGAAGCGATGTTGAAAGCAGGCGCGGTTGAAGAGGTGCGGTTGCTTGAAAAACGCAACCTCGATCCGACATTGCCGGCAACAAAAGCGCATGGCGTGCCGTGGCTGCGGCGCCATCTCAATGGCGAAATCTCGCCCGATGAGGCCGCAGCAGGTTCGGTCATGGACACGCGCCGGTATGCCAAACGCCAACTGACGTGGTTTCGAAACCAGATGGGGAATTGGCACTGGCTTGCGCCGGAAGCGGCGCGCGAGCTGTGCCTGGCTCCCTGAAGCGACTGCGCGGCGTACCCTTGAAAGGGCCCCGAAGGACCCGTTTAGGGGGTCATTATTCGCAATAGACCGCTTGACCAGACCGCCATCAGGCCATATAACGCGCGCAATGAAAGTTCAGGCGATGCGGATGTTGCGCAATATTATTACTGTAGTCGATGTTCGGGCGCTGGCCCGGCCCTAAAAAGGGCCGGAGACAGGCGTCCGACATGGCCCGTTGCGGGCCTTTTTTATTGCCGCGGCACCAAGACGAGACGAAAGGTGATGACATGACACGCGAAATGACCGGCGCCGAAATGGTCATCCAAGCGCTTGCCGACCAGAACGTCGAACACCTGTTCGGCTATCCGGGCGGTGCGGTGCTGCCGATCTATGATGCCATCTTCTCGCAAAATCAGGTGCGTCACATTCTCGTTCGCCACGAGCAAGGTGCGGTCCACGCCGCGGAAGGCTACGCGCGCTCGACTGGCAAGGTCGGCTGCGTGCTGGTCACATCGGGCCCGGGCGCGACCAACGCCGTGACCGGTTTGACGGATGCATTCTGCGACTCAATTCCGATCGTGTGCATCACGGGGCAGGTCCCGACGCACTTGATCGGCAATGACGCTTTCCAGGAGTGCGATACGGTCGGCATCACCCGGCCGTGTACCAAACACAATTATCTGGTGAAGCGCATCGAGGATTTGCCGCGCGTGCTGCACGAAGCATTCCACATAGCGTCGAGCGGGCGGCCGGGCCCTGTGGTCGTCGACGTGCCGAAAGACATCCAGTTCGCCAAGGGCATCTATTCAAAGCCGAAAGATTTTCCGCACACCGGCTACAAGCCCAAAGTTAAGGGCGACATGGACAAGATCAAGCAGGCGGTCGAGCTGATGGCGCAAGCCAAGCGGCCGCTGTTTTACACCGGCGGTGGCGTTATCAATTCCGGCAAAGCTGCCTGCGATCTGTTGCGCGAGCTGGTCAAACTTACCGGCTATCCGATCACCTCGACGTTGATGGGACTTGGCGCGTTTCCGGCCGCCGATCCGAAGTGGCTCGGCATGCTCGGCATGCACGGCACGCTCGAAGCCAACATGGCGATGCACGATTGTGATGTCATGATTTGCATTGGCGCGCGCTTTGACGATCGCATCACCGGGCGACTGGATGCTTTCTCTCCGGGATCCAAGAAGATACATGTCGACATCGATCCGTCATCGATCAACAAGAACGTCAAGGTGGACGTGCCGGTCGTCGGTGATTGCGCCCACGTGCTGGAGGACATGATCCGTCTCTGGCGCACGAGTGCAATTCACTCCGACAAGAAGTCACTACAAATGTGGTGGGCGCAAATCGATAAATGGCGCGCGCGGAAGTCTCTCGCCTATCGGTCATCAAACAACGTTATTAAGCCGCAGTACGCGATTCAGCGGCTTTATGAGCTGACCAAAGACAGGGACTGCTACATCACTACCGAGGTCGGCCAGCACCAGATGTGGGCGGCGCAGTTTTATGGATTCCAGGAGCCAAACCGCTGGATGACCTCAGGCGGTCTCGGCACCATGGGTTATGGACTGCCGGCTTCCGTGGGCGTTCAGCTCGCGCATCCGAAATCACTGGTCATCGACATCGCCGGCGAAGCCTCTGTGCTGATGACGATGCAGGAGATCTCGACCGCTGTGCAGTACAGGCTGCCTGTCAAAATTTTTATCCTGAACAACAACTACATGGGAATGGTGCGCCAGTGGCAGGAATTGCTGCATGGCGGGCGCTATGCTGAAAGCTATTCAGAGGCGTTGCCGGATTTCGTCAAGCTTGCCGACGCCTACCATGCGCACGGCATCCGCTGCGAAAAGCCGGCCGATCTCGACCGCGCTATCAAGGAGATGATCGACGTCGACAAGCCCGTTCTTTTCGACTGCGTTGTTGATCCGAAGGAGAACTGCTTCCCGATGATCCCGTCGGGACGCGCCCACAATGAGATGCTGCTCGGTGACGCTGGCGTCAGTGTAGAAAGTGCCATCACCGAAGAAGGCAAGGTGATGGTGTGATGAACGCTCCCTCGACCAGTCATTATCCGGCCGCGCCGACCGCTCAAAAGGCGGAAACCCATACGCTTTCGGTGCTTGTCGACAACGAGCCCGGCGTGCTCGCTCGCGTCATCGGGCTGTTCTCCGGCCGCGGTTACAATATCGAGTCTCTCACAGTGTCGGAGACCGAACACCGCCAACACCTTTCGTTGATCACAATTGTCACCACCGGCACGCCGATGGTGATCGAGCAGATCAAGAACCAGCTCGATCGGCTGGTTCCCGTGCATCATGTGGTGGATATGACCACTGCGGGCAACGCTATCGAGCGCGAACTTGCGATGGTCAAGGTTAAGGGTAAGGGCGATAATCGGGTTGAAGCCCTGCGGTTGGCGGATGCGTTCCGCGCACGCGTTATCGACGCGACCACCGAGAGCTTTGTCTTCGAGATCACGGGCGCCAGCGACAAGATCGAGCAATTCATTGCACTTATGTTGCCGCTCGGCCTGATCGAGGTCGCGCGCACGGGCATTGCCGCGATCATGCGTGGACCGGAGGGGATGTAGGCGATGGGTCTGACGATCCTGGCAATCCCGCTGATCATGTTGGGGGTGCTCTTAAAGCCTTATTCGCTGGAGAATATGCGCTGTATCAGCATCGCCAGCGCGCGCCCTTATTGCTTCGAGCAAGGCTCCCAAATGCCCGAGATCATCAAATACGGCAGTGTGCTGGCTGGCTTCGCGCTGCTCTATGTGGGCCGGCTGCAGATCAGAAGGCAGCGCGGCGGCCAATAAAAGGAAGCCGCTGGAGGGACTTGCCCCAAGTGCTGGGGCAACTTAGAAGCAGCGCGGCGGGGACAGCTCCGACATCTCAAGCGGCCATTGGCTGAACGAAGGACCAAGTATCATGCGTGTCTACTACGATCGCGACGCCGACCTGAACCTGATCAAGGGCAAGAAGGTCGCCATCATTGGTTATGGCAGCCAGGGTCATGCCCATGCGCTCAATTTGCGTGATAGCGGCGTGAAGGACGTGGCGGTGGCGCTTCGTAAAATGTCCGCCGGCGTCAAGAAGGCCGAGGCCGAAAAGTTTAAGGTGATGGAAGTCGCGGATGCGGCTAAATGGGCCGACGTGATGATGATGCTGACGCCCGACGAATTGCAGGGCGATATCTATCGCGACCACCTTGCCAAGAACATGAAGGACGGCGCGGCTTTGATGTTCGCGCACGGACTGAATGTGCATTTCAACCTGATCGAACCCCGCGGCGATCTCGACGTGCTGATGATCGCGCCCAAAGGCCCCGGCCACACCGTCCGCTCGGAATATCAGCGCGGTGCAGGTGTGCCCTGCCTTGTCGCCATTCACAAAGATGCTTCCGGCAATGCCCATGATCTCGGACTCTCGTACGCGTCGGCGATCGGCGGCGGCCGCGCGGGGATCATCGAGACGACGTTCAAGGAAGAATGCGAGACCGACCTGTTCGGCGAGCAAACCGTGTTGTGCGGCGGCCTCGTGGAATTGATGAAGGCGGGATATGAAACGCTGGTCGAGGCCGGTTACGCGCCCGAGATGGCCTATTTCGAGTGCGTGCACGAGGTGAAACTCATCGTTGATCTCATCTACGAAGGCGGCATTGCCAATATGAATTATTCGGTGTCGAACACCGCTGAGTACGGGGAATATGTCTCCGGCCCGCGCGTGATCACGGCGGAAACGAAGGCCGAGATGAAGAAGGTGCTGGCCGATATTCAATCCGGCCGCTTTACGCGTGACTGGATGCTTGAAAACAAGGTCAATCAGACCTCATTCAAGGCCACGAGAGCCAAGCTCGCCGAGCATCCGATCGAGCAGGTCGGCGCCAAACTTCGCGAAATGATGCCGTGGATCAAGCAGCGCGCGCTGGTCGACAAGAGCAAAAACTAGCCCGGATGCTGCGCGGCGCCTCCGCAGGCAAAGACGATCGCAATTGGCTTTAGCGGCGCTTTGCGATCTCGCCATTCAGCCAGCGGGCCACGGCATCCGGTGTCTCTTTGCCGTTCGATGCGCGTGCATTGGCGGTACGCATGGTGGCGACGTCGATGGTGCCCACCAGCGGCTGCAGGGCGGTTGCAAGGCTTTCGTCGCCGGCGCGTTTCGGCGAGAGCAACAAAATCGCGTCGTAAGGCGGGATGGCATGCTTGTCATCCGTGAGCACGGAAAGATTGTAAGTCGCGATCTGACCGTCGCTGGTATAGGCCGCGATCACGTCAACTTCTCCATCGGCGACGGCCTTGTACATGAACTCGGGCTGCATCTGCCGCTCGGCACGAAACCGCAGGCCATAGGCGTCGCGTAAGGCTGTCCATTCGGGGCGCGCAAAGAATTCGTAGTCGCCGGCAATGGTCAATTCGTTGGCATGTGTTGCGAGATTGGCGATGGAACGAATGCCGAGCGCCTGAGCTTTCTTGCGCGTCATCGCCAAAGCGTACGCATTCTCGAATCCGAGCGAGCCGAGCATATGGATACCATATGTCGTTTGCAGCCAGTGTGACAGCTCTGTGAGCAATTGTTCGCGTGAAGGGACGTCCTTGCGCTGCAGGCGGTTGGCCCAGAGCGTGCCCGAATAGTCCACCGCGACATCCACTTCACTTGCGGCGAGCGCATCGAACAGCACGTTCGACCCGAGCCCCGGCCGGCGGGCTGCGGTCAGCCCTGCGGCTTGCAAGCGCGCCTGGAGCAGCGCCGCCAGAACATATTGCTCGGTGAAGGTCTTGGAGCCGATCAGGTAATTGGCCTGCGGCCGCGCGAGGCCGGGAAGCAATGCTGCAAGCGCCAGCGCGACAAGTCCGAAAGCGCCTGACGTCATATACGCGCGGTTGCGGCGGCTCACGCCTACCTGGACCAGCGCCAGCAATTGGTCGACCGACAATGCGAGCAGCGCCGCGGCAACACACCCGAAGATGACGAACACCCAGTTCTGGGTCTGCAGGCCGGTGAAAATGTAATTGCCGAGACTTTCTTGTCCGATTGGTGTGGCTAGCGTTGCGGTGCCTATTACCCAAACGGCGGATGTTCGGATGCCGGCCATGATGACCGGCAACGCCAGCGGCAATTCAATGTCCGTTAGCAGCCGCCATGGTGGGACCCCTACAACGCGCGCAGCCTCGCTCAGCCGTCGATCAACGCCGTTGAGGCCCGTCACCGTGTTGCGCAAGACCGGCAGCATTGAATAGAGCGAAAGCGCCACCACCGATGGAAGAAACCCGAGCGCGGAAAACCCTTTGCCGAATACCCGCTCCGATAAAGCGGCAAGTGCCAACAATATTGGATAAAATAGCGCCAGCAGCGCCAATCCCGGAATCGTCTGCACAACGCTTGCTGCAGCCAACAATGTCCCCCGCAAGATCGGCTGGTGCCGTGAAGCGATTGCAACCGGCAGGCTGATGGCAAGGCCGATGGCCAGCGCGGTGAGGCTCACCAGTACGTGGCTGCCGAGGTAGTCGGGAAGGCGCGCCCAGGCGTCGGCGAGACGGGGATCGAGTGTCATCGTCGCAATGATGGCACGCTAGCGCAGGGCGCGGAACCAATGATTCCAGGGCCTCGTCAGCCTATGTCCTTGTCAGGAGCTGAGAATCGGGCTTACGCGCCGCCGGCGAGCTTGCAATGACAGATTGATTACAGTCATATGACAGCGGGCCGTGCGCTGGGGAGTTGTGAGGATCGCAGCCGGGCAGGGCCGTGCATAGGCCATGTTGTCCGCCGCGTCAGCCCTGCTTAGCCGTTTTGCGCCTACCGAGGCGATTTCTCGCCGCGACGCGTTGGCGCTAGTCCTTATTTCCATTTTTCACCTCGCCGCATTGGTCGTAATGACGGCGACCGAACTCGACCTTGCGACCAAGGCGACGTTCTTGGTGTCGTGGGCGTTTTTGAATTTTTTCTGGCTGGCCTTGCTGCGCCGGCCTGCAATTGCCGGGTTGTTGTCGCTCTCGATGGTCGTCGGGCTCATCGTCTTGTCGCAGTTCAAGTACGACAAGCTGATGATGACGGTCAATTTTGTTGACCTGATGATTATCGATCCGGATACATCCGCTTTTGTGTTCACGGTGATGCCGCGTTTGCGCGAACCAATCCTTTTTGGCGCAGTGCTTGCAGTACCGCTCATCTGGGTGCTCTGGAGGATCGACCCGTTTCGGGTCCGTATGCGTACGAGCCTGCTTGGTGGTGGCCTGTGCACGGGCATGCTGGTGGCATTGACGGTGGCCTATCCCGCCGACTTTTACGGTGAATTCTTCAATCGTGATTATGTATCGAAATTTGCGCGCTCCGGCGTGGAGGCGGTCTATGAGTTCGCGACGCACGGGCTGCTGGAATCGGATGCGACCGTTAGCGATCAACTGAAGGTAATGCCGACGGCGTGCAGTCCAGGCGGAAAGTTGCCGCACATTATTCTGCTGCATGATGAGTCAAGCTTCGACATCACCGCTGCCCCCGGAATGATTGTTCCGCCTAACTATCAGCGGCACTTCCGCTCGTTCGATGGTAAGGCGCGCAAGCTTGTGGTGGAGGGCGCAGGCGGGCCCAGTTGGTTTACGGAATACAATGTGCTGACCGGTCTGTCTGCGCGCTCTTACGGTCGCTTCGCCACTTCCGTGACGCGCATCGCTGCAGGCCACGTTGCACGCGGCCTGCCGAACGCGCTCACCCGTTGCGGCTACAAGACTTTCAGTCTGTATCCGTTTTACGGCGCCTTTCTTGGGTCGCGAAGTTTCCAGACTACAGCCGGCGTCGAGCGTTATCTTGATATGAAGGATCTCGGCGCGCGGGGTTTGGAGCCCGACAATTTCTACTTTGACCAGGCGACGAACATCATCGCGCGTGAACGCGGCCAGGGCCCGTTATTTTTGTTCGTCTATACCGCCGCCAATCACTTTCCGTGGGATTTCAGCTACCGCCCGGAATTAACTCCCGCATGGCGCGCCCTCGGCAATCCTAAGAATATCGATGAATACATCCGGCGGCAGACGATGAGCGCACGGGACTATTCTAACCTGCTCGATCGACTCAAGCGCGATTTCCCGACGGAATCTTTTTTGGTCGTGCGGTTTGGCGATCACCAGCCGGAATTCGCCTATCGCATCATCGATCCGACCCTCAATGAAGCTGACCTCGCGCGACATTTGGAAACCTTCGATCCGCGTTACTACACCAGCTATTACGCGGTCGATGCCGTGAATTTCACGCCAGTCGATATGTCTTCAGCGCTTAATACACTCGACGCGCCCTATATTCCGTTGCTGGTGCAGGAAGCCGCTGGAGTGCCGCTTGACCCCTCGTTCTCCGAGCAGAAGAAGATCCTGAAACGTTGTCACGGTCTTTTCTACCATTGTGCCGGCGGTACGGAAGCGCGGCGATTCAATCGCTTGCTGATCGATGCTGGCCTGATAAAGGGGCTTTAGGTCAGCGCGCGCGTGCCTTTGCAAGGCGACGTTGGCCGGATAGCTTGCACCCAAGAAACGAAATCGGGGAGGGGACGCATGGCGGACGGCACTGCCGCCGCAGCGGTCACGCTTAGTGATGTCGTCGTTGCGTTCCGTCTGGCTCACGGCGGCGTCTATACGGCTGTTGAAAGCGCGACCCTCCGTGTCGCCGACGGCGAATTCGTCGCCATCGTTGGGCCGACTGGCTGCGGGAAGTCCACGCTCCTCAATGTCACGGCCGGCTTACTCGCACCCGTTGCTGGCAGCGTCGATATCTTCGGCAGTCCTCTGTCCGCGCTCAATCGTCAGGCCGGATATCTGTTTCAGGCAGACGCGCTCTTTCCGTGGAAAACCGCGATAGAAAACGTCGCGATCGGATTGGAAACAGCCGGCACGCCTACGAGTGATGCGCGCGCCCGTGCGCGTTCGTGGCTCACGCGCATTGGTCTCGGTCCATTTTCCGACCGCTACCCGCACATGCTCTCCGGTGGGCAACGCAAACGCGTCGGCCTCGCACAGGTGTTGATTCGTGATCCAAAGATCCTGCTAATGGACGAGCCGTTCGGTCCGCTCGATGCGCAAACACGGCAGATCATGGGCAACCTGTTGCTCGATCTATGGAGTGCGGACCGCAAGGCGGTCCTGTTCGTCACCCACGATCTCGAAGAGGCGATCGCTCTATCCGATAGGGTCGTCATTATGTCGGCAGGACCGGCTGCACGGATTATTGGCGATTGGCGAGTTCCGCTGCCTCGGCCGCGTGACATTTCGGAGGTTAAGCTCGATCCGGCGTTCCACGAACTGCATCGCGATATCTGGCATATGCTGAAAGCCGAAGTCATTAAAGGTTACGCGCAGAGCGAAGGAGCCTGATGCGAAAGGAATTTTGTTGAGTTAATATCGTTGGTGATGATGGCTACCAAAAAACTCTAGGGGAGGAATGCAATGATTGGAATACGTCAAATACTCGGTGCCGGCGCCGGTTTACTGTTGCTGGCCGGGAGCGCCCATGCGGCTGAGGTGTTTACAATAACCTCGCCCGCCTTCAAGGACGGCGCCTTGCTGGCGAAAAAGAACGCAGGTGCCAACAAGACCAATCCGAACTGCGTCGGGGATAATGTGTCGCCGTCATTCGCGTGGTCGAACGCTCCGGCTGGTACCACCAGTTTTGCGCTGATCATGACCGATCCGGAAGGCCGCGGTATCGGCGTCGATCATTGGATCGCCTATGGCATCCCGGCGTCGGTGACATCATTCGCGGAAGGTGAAACCAGCAAGCCATCCGATAAATATGTCGGTGGCATCGGTACGGCAAAGCAAAGCATCTATATGGGTCCGTGCACGCCACCGGGACCGCCGCATCACTACACCTTCGTGCTGATTGCGACGGACCTGGACCCGAAAGCATTGCCACCGGGTCTGACTAAATTGGAGCTGTTCGACAAGCTCAACGGACACGTAAAAGGTTCAACCGGCATCATCGGGATGTTCAAGAATCCGATCTGAACTGGCGAGCACGCGAACATGCAAGAGGAGGGGGCGTGATCAATGTCTAGAATCGCGCTCCTTCTTCTCCAGGCGGCCGTCGCCATCGTCGCAATCGGGCTTTGGTACGCGCTCACCACATTTCCTATCTTCGGCAAGATTCTGCTGCCGCCGTTTTTCTTCTCCAATCCGGTCGACGTCGGCGCGCAAATCGTCGCCTGGTTTGCGAGCGGCGTCATCTGGAAACACCTGTGGGTGACGCTTGTTGAGTCGATCCTCGCCTTCGTGATCGGCTCAACCGGCGGCGTGCTGGTCGGCTTCTGGTTTGCGCGTCAGCCGCGAACGGCCGCTGTCTTCGATCCTTACGTTAAAATGGTCAACGCGCTTCCGCGCGTGGTGCTCGCGCCCATATTCACACTTTGGCTCGGCCTCGGTATCTGGTCGAAAGTAGCGCTCGGCGTGACGCTTGTGTTCTTCATCGTCTTTTTCAATGTTTATCAGGGCGTCAAGGAAGTGAGCCCCACCGTGTTGGCCAATGCACGCATGCTCGGTCTGAGCGAGCGCCAGTTGACGCGCCACGTCTATTGGCCCTCAGCGCTGTCCTGGATGTTCTCTTCTCTGCACACCGCGGTTGGCTTTGCAGTGGTGGGAGCGGTCGTTGGCGAATATCTCGGCGCGGCGGCCGGCCTCGGCTATCTCATCCAGCAAGCCGAAGGCGTATTCGACGTCGCGGGTGTTTTTGCTGGCATGTTTGTGCTGGCCGTCTTCGTGATTGTGATCGACTCGGTTGTCACCGTGATCGAGAACCGCCTGCTAGTCTGGCGGCCGGTGGTAGGCGACGCGAGGCCCTAGGCATCGAAGGGGCCCTGGCCTATCTTTGGTAACGAAAAGGGCCTGCTTAAAGGTCATACGAAACGAGGGAGGAATTCATGTCCGCAAGAATTTTCCGGCGGCTCGTTGCCACGTTTGCTGCCCTCGCATTGTCGTCGGGCCTCGCGCTGGCGCAGTCCAAGGTGACAATCGCAGTCGGCGGCGGCGCCTGCCTCTGCTATTTGCCGACCATGCTGGCGGAACAACTCGGCGAATATACAAAGGCCGGCCTCGATGTCGAAGTCGTCGACTTCAAAGGCGGCTCCCAATCTCTGCAAGCCGTGATGGGCGGCAGCGCCGACGTGGTGTCCGGCTATTTCGACCATTGCGTCAATCTGGCGGCGAAGAACCAGTCGCTGGTGTCGTTCGTCGTCTATGACCGCTACCCAGGTTTTGCCCTAGTGGTGTCGCCCAAGCAGACCGCTGAAATCAAATCGATCAAGGATTTGGCCGGCAAGAAAATCGGCGTCAGTGCGCCAGGCTCCTCAACGGACTTCTTCCTCAAGTACATGCTGAGCAAGAACGGCGTCGATCCGAATTCGGTCGGCGTGATCGGCGTCGGCCTTGGCGCGGCAGCGGTGGCAGCGATGGAACAGGGCACCGTCGACGCGGCCATCATGCTCGACCCGTCGGTGACCGTACTCCAGGGCCGCAACAAGGACTTGAAAATTCTCAGCGACACCCGCACCGCCAGGGACACGCTGAGCGTCTTCGGCGGCGAGTATCCCGGCGGCGCGCTATATACCAAGGCGGATTGGATCGAGAAGCATCCGAAGGAAACGCAGGCGCTGACGGCCGCGATCGTCAATACGCTCGCCTGGATCCATTCGCATACACCGGAAGAAGTGATGGCGAAAATGCCAAAGAATCTGGTCGGACCCGACAATGCCGGCTATCTGGCGGCGTTGAAGAACACGATCCCGATGTATTCGACCACCGGCAAGATGGATCCGAAAGGCGCCGCTGCGGTGCTGGCGGTGTTCAGCCAGTCCTCGCCGGACGTGGCCAAGGCGAATGTCGACGTCAGCAAGACCTACACCAACAAATATGTCGAGGCGACCAGCAAGACGCACTGACGCGCTTCGATCCGGCGAAAGCGCGGCGGGGATTTCCCCGCCGTGTCTGTTATTGTCGGGATCATGAATATCCTGTCGATCCAATCGCACGTCGCTTATGGTCACGTCGGCAATGCCGCCGCTGTGTTTCCGTTGCAGCGGATGGGCGTGGAAGTCTGGCCGATCCACACGGTTCAGTTTTCCAATCACACCGGTTATGGCAATTGGAAGGGCAGCGTGTTCGATGCCGGCATGATCAGCGAAGTGGTAACGGGCATCGAACAGCGCGGTGTTCTAGGGGAGTGTGACGGTGTCCTTTCAGGCTATTTGGGCGCTGCGGAAATCGGCGATGCGGTTCTTGATGCGGTTAAAATGGTTAAGCGCGCGAATCCTGCAGCAAGATATTGCTGCGATCCGGTTATCGGTGATGTTGGTCGCGGCGTCTTTGTACGCGAGGGCATTCCGGAATTTATGAGGAACAAGGCGGTGCCGGCTGCCGATGTCATAACTCCCAACCAGTTCGAACTCGACTACCTCAGCAAGCGTGCGAGCAAGAGTTTAAGCCATGCGCGTGATGCCGTCAGGGCTCTTCATGATCTCGGTCCGCGCGCAATCCTGGTGACGTCGTTGCACACCGACAATACGCCTGAAAATTCGACCGATTTGATGGCCTCCGATGAGAACGGCTGTTTCACGGTGCGCACGCCAAAACTGCCGCTGACAGTCAATGGCGCGGGCGACGCTATCGCTGCGGTTTTCTTCGCGCACTATCTGCGCGGCGGAGATATCGGCGAAGCGCTTTCACGTGCCGCATCGGGTATATTCGGAGTGCTGGCACAAACGGCCGAAGCCGGCTCACGTGAAATCCAGCTTGTGACTGCGCAGGACGAAATAGTAAGCCCAAGTCGTCTATTCGAAGCGGAAGCGCTCAAGCCATGAGCGACCCGCCGTCAATATTTCATATCGAACGCCACGAGTTTTCTTTTTCTCCGAAGCTGTGGGACTTCGCCATTGAACGGCGCGCCGAGATCGACGCTTATTTCGAGGGGTTGCGCGCGCAAAAGCCGGCTATCTGGAATGGCCGGGTATTATTGCTGCACGATCAGGAGTTCGTTGGCGGTGTGCTGTGTGGCGAATACCTCGAAACCGACTATGCGAGTTTCGCAGCTTGGCGACATTGGGGCCGTCCGTCTGCGTCCGTGCGTGACTGCTTTGGTGCTGCCGCGCTTATGGGAAGCGACGGCGCCTTTTTGCTCGGCGTCATGGGCGCGCACACGTTCAACAGCGGAAAAATTTATTTTCCATGCGGCACGCCCGATCCTGACGACATTGTCGATGGCAAGGTTGATCTCAGCCACAGCGTACAACGTGAACTCAAGGAGGAGACGGGCTTCGGTATCGACGAATTTGAATCTGAGCCGGGCTGGGCGATGGTCGTAGACGGTCCGCTGATCGCCCTGATCAAAGTGTTGCGATCCAATGAGGTGGCAAGCGTCTTGCGCGAACGTGTCTTTGCGCATCTCGCGTCAGAGCGAGAGCCAGAACTTTCGGCTGTGCGCGTCGTTCGCAACGTCGGCGACTTCGACCCCGCCATGCCACGATTCATCAGTGCGTTCTTGGCGTCGCGATTAGGTAAGGGATAAGCTCGGCCGCATTGCAGCGCGTCGGAGGCGAAGTATGACGCTCGATAGCATCGCCAAACGTTTTCGCATCGACAATCCGGATAAATTCCGATTGTCCGAATGCGATTCAGCCGAACGCGACGGACTCTCTGTCGACAAAAAAGAAGCCAAGGCAATGCTCGCCAAGGGCCTGGCACGCCTGGCAGAATTGCAGGAGCGGCTATATGCCTGTGACCGCTGGTCTGTTTTGATCATATTTCAGGGCATGGATGCGGCGGGCAAGGACAGCGTCATCAAGCACGTTATGGCGGGGCTCAATCCGCAGGGCGTCGAAGTCCACCCGTTCAAGCAGCCCAGCGCGGAGGACCTTGACCACAATTTTCTGTGGCGCGCCTCGCGCCGCCTGCCCGAGCGTAGACGCATCGGCATTTTCAACCGCTCATACTATGAAGAAGTTCTTGTGGTTCGCGTGCATCCGGAATTGCTCAAGCAGCAGAAATTGCCGGCGGCGCTGACGGGAAAAGGCATCTGGCAGCAGCGATTCAACAACATCCGTGCATTTGAACACCATCTCGCCCGGAACGGGACCCTGATTTTAAAGTTCTTTTTGCATGTTTCGAAGGAGGAGCAGCGCAAACGTTTTCTCGATCGCATCGACGAACCCGCCAAACGGTGGAAATTTTCAATGAATGACGTAACGGAGCGGAAGCGTTGGGATGATTATCAACACGCATACGAGGACATGATCCGGCAGACCAGCCGGCCCGAGGCGCCATGGTTTGTGGTGCCGGCCGACCACAAATGGTTCACGCGCATCGTGGTCGCCGGGGCCATTGTGCAAGAACTGCAAGCGCTCAATCTCGATTTTCCCGAGATCAAGGGCAAAGCGCTCAAGGAACTGCAAAAAGCCGGCAAGGCGCTGAAGGCGGAAAAATCGTAACGACCGCAATCACGCTGGCGTCTCGGCCGCAAGAATTGGCAGCATTTCTGACCTAATCCGCGCGCTTGATTTGCCACGGCGCTTTCCGCTACAAGCAGCCCGCGGTTAACGCGGACTTTACCTGAATCCGCCACGTTAACTGCCGAGACGAGGGAACGGCCATGTCGGCGCGGCAGACAATCTGCGCGATCGAGCGGACGGCGGGACACGCCGGCACCGCGGCTACCCTCATTCTGGGCTCGCTCCTTCTCCTTATCCGCCCCTGAGGGCCGGCTGGGCATATGTGCCTGGGCACTCGGGGGACCTGACGGAGAACCCATAGAGCGCCCCAAGCGGCGCATTCGACGAGAAGGATTTTTTCCATGCCTAGCCAGACAAAGTCCGACAAGGACCGCGTCGTTATCTTCGACACGACCTTGCGCGACGGCGAACAATGCCCCGGCGCAACCATGACTCATGAAGAAAAGCTCGCCGTTGCCGAGCTGCTCGACGCGATGGGCGTCGACATCATCGAGGCTGGCTTTCCGATCGCCTCGGACGGTGACTTCGCTGCCGTCAACGAGATCGCCAAGCGCGCTAAGAACGCGGTGATCTGCGGGCTCTCTCGCGCGTCGCCGAAGGATATTGATCGTTGCGCCGAAGCGATCAAACCGGCCAAACGCAAGCGCATTCACACTTTCCTGTCCACCTCGCCGGTGCACATGAAATACAAGCTTCAGAAAGAGCCGCACGAGGTCTACGAGATGGTGATTGGCCAAGTCACCCGCGCGCGCGGCCACACCGACGACGTAGAATGGTCGGCCGAAGATGCCACCCGCACCGAATCCGATTTCCTCTGCCGCTGTGTGGAGGCCGCGATCAATGCTGGCGCCACGACCATCAATATTCCCGACACCGTAGGTTACACGGTGCCAGAGGAGCATTTCGCGCTGTTCAAGATGCTGCGCGAGCGCATACCAAACTCAGACAAAGCGCGTTTCTCGGTCCATTGCCACAACGATCTCGGCATGGCGGTGGCCAATTCGCTCGCCGGCGTGAAGGCGGGTGCGCGTCAGATCGAATGCACCATCAACGGCATCGGCGAACGCGCCGGCAATACCGCGCTCGAGGAAGTCGTCATGGCGATCAAAACACGAAATGACGTATTGCCGTATTGGACCGCTGTCGATGCGACCATGCTCACACGCGCGTCCAAGCTGGTTTCGGCGGCGACGTCGTTCCCGGTGCAGTACAATAAGGCAATCGTCGGCCGCAATGCCTTCGCGCATGAGAGCGGAATTCACCAGGACGGCATGCTCAAGAATGCCGAGACATACGAAATCATGACGCCCGAATCAGTCGGCGTGAAACAGACGTCGTTGGTGATGGGCAAGCATTCCGGACGCCATGCGTTCGTCCATAAACTGGAAGAGCTCGGCTACGAACTCGCCAGCAACCAGCTCGAGGATGCTTTCGTTCGCTTCAAGGCCCTGGCTGACCGCAAGAAGCAAATCTTCGACGAGGATATCGAGGCGCTGGTGGACGAAGAAATTGCTCACGCTCACGACCGCATCAAAGTGCTCTCATTGACTGTGATCGCCGGCACGATGGGTCCGCAATCGGCCACGCTTACCCTCGATATCGAGGGCGTGCATGTCACCACCCAATCAACCGGCAATGGGCCGGTTGACGCAATCTTCAAGGCGATCCGCGAGCTGGTGCCGCACGAGGCGACGCTCGAGCTCTATCAGGTGCATGCGGTGACTGGCGGCACGGATGCGCAAGCAGAAGTTTCGGTACGGCTCTCGGAAAGCGGCAGATCATTCACCGCCAAAGGAGCTGACCCGGACACACTGGTCGCTTCCGCCAAGGCTTATCTCGGGGCGCTCAACAAGCTCACGAGTAAACGCGGAAAGATGCCTTCCTCGGAAGGACGCATTCATTCGACCGAAGTCGGCTAATCGGCCAGTATTAAGATTAAAACGACGATGCCGCGTCCAAAAACGACGCGGCACTGTCTGTTCTGGCAGTTATGTATGCCCGGAACCCAATAAATCACATTTTGTCCGCAATTCGTTCGCTTTCGGGGCCAAATTTACGGGTACTCGCCGAGTAGAAACTACTCAAAAAGTCGGGGATTTCTGTAATGAGAATGACCGTATGCGCGGCCGTCATCGCGCTCGCGACAATCAGTTTATTGTCGAATGGCTCTTTGGCCCAGGCTCGTGAGGCCACCGATGCCAACGGCGAGCAGGCGCAAACAGCGGCCGCCATCAATATTGCACGCATCAAAAACGTGCTCAAACTTACGCCGGCTCAAGAGCCATATTGGGCTCCGGTCGAAGAGGCGCTGCGCGATCTCGCGCGCCAACAGGCGCCCGCAGACACGGCCGGACTTATGCGTCGCATCAGTCATCGCGTTGTCTCGGTCGTTTTGAATAGCGCGGCAGTTCAGCGGCTTGCAGTTGCCGCACGACCACTGGTTGCCATGCTCAACGAAGAACAAATGCGCGCCGCTCATGGCTTGGCCCGAGAAATGGGTTTGGGCCCGGTCGTTGCTGCACTGAAATAAATTAGGTGCGGCGGCGCTACGCCGCACCGCCTCCAGCTTGACGCTCGGTGGACATCGTGACCATAGGTCTACTTGCCGGAAAACCGGTTTAGTGCCACCCTAACCGGCAGAAAAACAAGGCAAAAGCCGGTATTGAGCGTCGTCTAATCGGAGGAATACGTCTATGCGCAAGTGGCTTCTCGCGGCGGCTGCGGCCGCCATTTTCGTGGCACCTGGCGCCGCAATGGCGCAATCGCCCATCGTCATCAAATTCAGTCACGTCGTTGCGGCAAATACGCCGAAGGGAAAAGCGGCCGAAAAATTCAAAGAGCTGGCCGAGAAATACACCGACGGCAAGGTCAAGGTTGAGGTCTATCCCAACTCGACCCTCTACAAAGACAAAGAAGAGCTGGAAGCTTTGCAACTCGGCGCTGTGCAGATGCTGGCGCCATCGAATTCCAAGTTCGGCCCGATTGGGATCAAGGAATTCGAAGTTTTCGATCTTCCCTACATCCTGCCGAACCGCGTGGCGCTGCGCAAAGTGACCGATGGGCCGCTTGGCAAGCGCCTGCTCACGTTGCTGGAGCCCAAGGGAATGATCGGCTTGGCGTATTGGGACAACGGCTTCAAAGAAATGACCGCCAACAAGCCGCTGCGCACACCGGATGATTTCAAAGGTCTCAAGTTCCGCATCCAGTCCTCGAAAGTGCTGGAAGCGCAATTCCGTGCGCTCGGCGCAACGCCACAGGTGATGGGTTTCGATGCTGTCTATCAGGCATTGCAGACCGGTGTCGTCGACGGCCAGGAGAATACGACCTCCAACATCTACACCCAGAAGATGCACGAAGTGCAGAAGTACATGACGATGACCGAGAACGGCTACATCGGTTACGTGGTCGTCGTGAACAAAAAGTTCTGGGATGGGTTGCCGGCTGATATCCGCACCAAGCTCGAAAAGGCGATGGCCGACGCAACCGTTTACGGCAACAACACCTCCAAGACTGAAAACGAAGAAGCGCTGGAGGCGATCAAGAAAGCCGGCACGACGCAGATTGTCATCCCGACTGCGGCTGAGAACGAAGCGATGCGCAAAGCCATGCTGCCGGTCTACAACGATATGGCGACTCGGCTTGGCAAAGGCATCATCGAAGAGTTCCAGAAAGAGGCCGCCGGAGCGACTAACTAGCAACTGAGAGGAGCTCCGGTCTGAGGGGGCCGGAGCTCACTTCACTTCCAGAGGGCGGGGATTCCGGAAGCATTTTTAATGAGCGACAGCGGGGGCTGTCCTCTCTAAATTTGGAATCTCAGACCGCTGGGGGCCCGTCAACACCCCCGGGCTTGAGACATACGTGTTTTTGCGCATCCTAGATCGGCTGGAAGAAATCCTGATCGCAAGCCTGATGGCGGCGGCGACGCTGATCATTTTCGTCGCTGTGGTGCAGCGCTTCGCTGTCGGCGTGCCGCTGCTTTATCCGTATGTCTACCACATCAACCTGACCTGGGCGCAGGAGCTCTGCATCTACATGTTCATCTGGATGGCCAAGTTCGGCGCCGCATATGGCGTGCGGACCGGCATCCACGTGGGCGTCGACGTACTCGTCAATATGCTGGATCAGGCCTGGCGCAAGCGGGTAGTCCTGTTCGCGATGTTCTGCGGCGCGCTGTTCACCGCGATTGTGGGCACCATGGGCGCCAAATTCGTGATCGAGCTTTTTCCGACCGATCAAGTCTCGCCCGACTTAGAGATTCCGAGCTGGTTCGTCTATTTGTGCATCCCGCTTGGCTCTTATTTGATGTGTTTCCGTTTCCTGCAGGTGACCTGGACCTACTATTGGACCGATACGCTACCGCACCACGACCCCACGCATGTCGAGGGCGTGGAGATGATCGACGCGCACCCGGCTGATCCGCATGTCGGAGGCACCCGATGAGTGCGCTGCTCATCTTCGGGTTGCTGTTCGGGCTGATGCTGACCGGCATGCCGATCTCGATTTCGCTCGGCCTCACCGTGTTGACCTTCCTCTTCACGATGACGCAAGTGCCGATCGAGAGCGTCGGCCTCAAATTGTTTAGCGGCCTCGACAATTTCGGGATTATGGCGATCCCGTTCTTCATCCTCGCGGGTACGTTCCTCACGCGCGGCGGTGTCGCCAAGCGGATGATCAATTTTACGACCTCGCTAGTCGGACATTGGCCGGGTGGTTTGGGTCTTGCGGGTGTCACGGCCTGCGCGCTGTTCGCGGCCATTTGCGGCTCGAGCGTGGCGACCGTCGCAGCGATCGGCTCGATCATCCTGCCCGCGATGGTTCAGCAGGGTTTTCCAAAGCGGTTTGGCGCCGGCGTCATCACCACTTCGGGTGCGCTGGGCATTCTGGTGCCGCCATCGATCATCCTGGTGCTGTATGGCGTCTCGACCAATACTTCGATTGGCACGCTGTTCATGGCCGGTATCGTGCCAGGCGTCATTCTTGCTTTGATGCTGGCCACGGTCACTTGGTTCATTGCATGGCGGAACAACTATCCACGCTTGCCGCGCGCGACCTGGGGTCAACGGTTGCATGCGCTCCACGACGGCATATGGGGACTGATGCTGGTCGTGATCGTACTTGGCGGCATTTACAGCGGCGTCTTTACACCGACCGAAGCGGCTGCCGTGGCTGCGGTTTATTCTTTCGTCATCACCGTGTTCGTTTATCGCGAGCTCAAGCTCAGCGAAGTACCGAAAGTGCTACTCAACGCCGCCAATTTGAGCGCGATGCTGCTCTACATCATCACGAATGCGGTGTTGTTTTCTTTCTTGATGACACATGAGCAGATTCCACAAGCAATGGCGGCCTGGATCGTCGAGCAGCATTTCAGCGTGTGGGTCTTCCTGTTCGTTGTGAATATCATCTTGCTGCTTGCAGGCAATGTGATGGATCCATCATCGATCTTGTTGATCATGGCGCCGATCTTGTTTCCTTTGGCTGTAAATCTGGGTGTCAATCCGATCCATCTCGGCATCCTGATGGTGGTCAATATGGAGGTCGGCCTGTGCCATCCGCCGGTGGGGCTCAATCTTTATGTCGGCAGCGGTATCGCAAAGATGGGTATTAGCGAGATCACGATCGCAGTGCTGCCGTGGCTATGCGCAATGCTGATTTTCCTCGTTATGATCACCTACATTCCCGAGATTTCGCTTTGGTTGCCTCACACCCTGGGCGTCCTTCGTTAAAAGCTTTGCAAACAAGCCCACCGGCACGATGAACATTCGTAAATCAACATTGCGCTGAATTAATCTCTGTCCAAACTTTAACTTGATAAGGCGAATCCGCGGTCCACAATCGGCGGGATAGGAAATGCCATTGGAGGTGCCCATGTGGAAAACTGTTCTTGCCGGCACGACCGCGATCGCGATCGTTGGCGGTACGCTCGCCTACGCCCAGCAGGGGTCAGGCGGATTCGAACGGGTGCAGGGTTGGCGCCCGAGCGCGGAAGATGTTGCTGCCTTTGGTGAAGCGCGCATCGCGGGGCTTCACGCCGGCCTCAAGCTTACCGCCGAACAAGAGAAGAATTGGCCGCCGGTAGAAAGCGCATTGCGGGAATTGTCGAAGCAGCGCTCCGAGCGATTTGCCGCCCGCGCCAGTACCGATCGTCCGAAGGATCCGATTGAACGCCTCAACCTCCGTGCTGAAGTGATGGGCCAACGTGCGGCAGCACTCAAGAAACTCGCCGATGCGTCTGGTCCCCTCTACAAGAGCCTCGACGAGGGCCAGAAGCATCGCTTCATGATGCTTGCCCGGCTCGGTGGCGAGCAATCTGGTGGGGGACGCGGTCGTCGCGGCTTCGGTGGTTGGCAGCATCACGGGCCTCATGGCGGGATGATGGGAGACGACACACAGGTAAAATAGGCGCGTACGAGTAGTGGGCAGCGGCCAACGCGATCGTTCCGACGCGACGCCGTCCAAAAAGCCGCCGGTGTAGCCGGCGGCTTTTCCGTTTTTTGTGCGCGTTCGGATTTCCTGTGCGGCTGGACAGTCGCAGCGGCCTTTGCTAAGCCACGCGCGCTTGGCGGTGTCGCCGCTGCAGCAATCCGGGCGCATAGCTCAGTTGGTAGAGCAGCTGACTCTTAATCAGCGGGTCCCAGGTTCGAGCCCTGGTGCGCCCACCATTTAAATCAAGCACTTAAACCCAACATAGCGTTTCTACCGAATAGCAAAATGTTGTCGGGACAACATCCGGGAC
>JBATYN010000237.1:0-3267 GCA_049674125.1 Pseudolabrys sp.
GAATAAAGCCGGGCCGGTGGAGGAAGCGCCGGTCGGCGGCGTGAGCGCGATGGACAAGCAGAAGGCCACCGCCGAAATCGCGCGTGAGTCGGCGGTTGCCGCTATGCCGACGCGCCGCCGTGACACCGACCGCAGGGGCGGCCCGATCTTGCAGGCCAGTGGTCTCACCAAACATTATGGCGGTCTCGCCGCCAACAGTGGCATTGACTTCACCGTCAATCACGGCGAGCTGCGCGGCATCATTGGCCCGAACGGCGCCGGCAAGACCACTTTCTTCAGAATGCTAACCTGCGAGGTGCCGCCGACTGCGGGCCAGATCGTTTTCGAAGGCAGCGACATCACCGGCATGACCGTGACCGATGTCTGCCAGCTCGGCCTAACTAAGAGCTACCAGATAAACCAGCTGTTCAACCGGCTGACCGTACGCGAAAACCTCACCATCGCCGCGCTCGCCGAATTGCGCGGCAAGTTCAGGTTTGACCTTTTCAAATCGATGAAGAGCATTTCCGGGCTCGAAGAGCAGGTAGAACACACGCTCGAATTGGTCGATCTGGTCGCACGCGCTGATAGGCCGGTCTCTGATCTGGCTTACGGCGAGAAGCGGCGCCTCGAAGTGGGGCTTGCGCTCGCCACGTCGCCTAGTTTGCTGTTGCTCGATGAGCCGCTCGCCGGCATGAGCCCGCGCGAGCGCATAGAAACGGTCAGGCTGCTCAAGTCAATCGGCCACGGCCGCACAATGATCATTATTGACCACGACATGGATTCGCTGTTCGAACTGGTCGAGCGGGTGACCGTCCTGCAGGAAGGACGTGTGCTGGTGGAAGGCACCCCGGATGAAATCAAAGGCAATGCAAAAGTGCAGGAAGCCTACCTTGGCGGAGTGCACGGCGTATTGGCGGCAGAATGAGCCTGCTCGAGGTCAAAGGACTGAACAGCTACTATGGGGATTCCCATATCCTCTTTGACGTATCATTGTGCGTGGAGCGCAATGAGGTGGTCGCACTGCTCGGCCGCAACGGCGCAGGCAAAAGTACCACACTTAAAAGTCTGATGGGTGTGGTCACGCCGCGCACTGGCTCGGTGAAATTTGATGGCGTCGAGCTGGCGGGTCAGAAAAGTCACGCCATCGCGCAAGCAGGTATGCAGCTTGTGCACGAGGAACGGCGCATTTTCGGCAGCCTCGACGTTGAAGAAAACCTCATACTGGCGAGCCTCACTGCGCCGGGAAAATGGCCGCTCGACCGCATCTACGAGATGTTCCCACGACTAAAAGTGCGCCGTAACAGCCGTGGCACCGATCTGTCCGGTGGCGAGCAACAGATGCTTGCGATCGCTCGCGCATTGATCCGTGATCCCAAGATCGTCCTGCTCGATGAGCCGTTTGAAGGGCTGGCGCCGGTGATTGTACACGACCTGATGCGAGCCTGTCGCGACCTCACAGCGATCGGAAAGACCATTGTGCTTGTCGAGCAAAATATTGCGGCCTCGCTCACGCTGGCGCACCGACTCTATATCATCAATAACGGCCATATCGTGCATGAAGCGCCGACGGCTGAAATAAAGACCAATCCGGAAATTCTCCATCGCCATCTCGGTGTGTGACGCTTCGCGACTATTGTCATTTCGACCGCGAAAAGAGCGGCTAGTGAAGTGTTTGCCTTTGGCCGAAATCAAAACATTGGCCGATGAGGGGCAACGGGGTCAGCGCCGCTGATCGCCTATTGCAAGGCTCGAAGACAGGATATGACGTAGACAAACGGCCCATGTCTGCTTTTGACTTGGAACGGACATTCACCAGTTGCCTTTCGTTCATTACAGTCCGACTCTTACTCCTCGGCTGCGCCGATGAGGCGGTCGAACAACGATCGTTGAGACAAACCCGGGAGGACTGAATGACTATCGCGAGAACATGGATTGTCGCTGCAATTTCCGCTGTTGCGTTCGCCGGCGCGGCGCAGGCGCAAGACTTGAACCCAAAAAGCCGGCAGGAATTGAAACGCGCTGATTTAACGGGAACGAACATGGAGGTCATCATCTCGGTGGTCGAAAATCAACCTGGCGAGACCATTCCGCGTCACATCCATCACGGCGAGGAAGCATTTTACGTGCTGCAAGGTGCAACGGTCGAAACATCGGACGGGAAGCAGATCAACCTGCCCAGCGGAGCAGCCGCTATCAATAAGCGCGATGTGCCGCACGCCGGATTAAAAGTTCTTGGCAACACGCCTTTCAAATATATCGCCGTCCACATTGTGGACAAGGGAGTTCCGCTCTACGACGCCCCTCCAAGTAAGTGACGCAACTTTCTGTGCAGCGCTCGAATGTGGCGACGTGCGCTTCTGCCACAAAGCAGACGTGACCTTGAGCGGCATTGGATGTTATTAAATTGCTGTGCCGGGTGCGCTGTTTTGGTTTGCCCCTTTACAGCGCAACCACACGCGAAGCCCTGGCCGAAAGGCTGGGGCTTCTGCTCTCGGGCACTCCGGCGCTTTGCTGTGTCCGCTATTGGCACTTAGCGGACATCGCCTAGTGCACCGCACATGTCTGCTTTTTACCGAAGGCGGACATTAGGCGTTGGACATGGAACAGCGTAACGTCCACATGCGCGATCAAGCGCTCAGTTCATATTAACTTGTGGGGGTCACATGAGGACGCTTTCTTTCGCGGCAGTGGGCATCTTGGCCGGTATGATGCTCTCATCGGCTGCGACCGCAGCTGAGTTGAGGGTTCTGGCCGGCGGTGCCATGACAGCGGTGTGGGCGGGTCTCAAGCCGAAGTTCGAGCAAACCTCAGGCCACAAGCTTGATATCTTCTACGGCACCACTCCGAACCTGATCAAGGAAGCGACCTCCGGCAAGCCGTTCGATGTCGGCGTCGTGCCGGTCGAGGTGATGAGGGACTCCGCCGCGCGATCACACTTCGCAGCCGGACCGACTCTGGACATAGCTCGTGTCGGCCTCGGTGTCGCGGTTCGCGCCGGTGCGCCGAAGCCCAACATTTCCACGCCCGACGCGTTTAAGGCTGCCTTGCTCAAGGCGGAATCGGTCGCCTCTATCCCGGAAAGCGCAACCGGCTATTCAATCGCGAAGGTGTTCGAGCGCCTCGGCATCACCGAGCCGATGAAAGCCAAGATGAAAGCTCAGCCGACGCCGGCACAGGTCGTCGCTGTGGTCGCCAAGGGCGAGGCTGAACTCGCGCTGTTCCTGATGAACGTCTTGACGATGCCGGGCCTGGACGTGGTTGGCCCATTCCCCGCTGGATTGCAGC
>JBATYN010000238.1:0-4160 GCA_049674125.1 Pseudolabrys sp.
TTCCCTAATCCGCTCATTCCCGCGAAAGCGGGAATCCAGCGGGTGCTTGTGGTGTTGCCCCTGGGTCCCCGCTTTCGCGGGGACGAGCGGAGCAAGGCGGCGGCTCGACCTGTTGAGACATGCTAGCCCTTCGCGGCGCGCACCATGCCCCACCGCATCACTGTCGCGCGCTCAAGCGATCCGAAAACGAAACGCTCGAAAACAAAGCCGATCGCGCCAATCACGATCAATGACGCTAGCATGATATCGGTATTGAGAAATTCTTTCGCATCAAAAATTACCCAGCCCAGCCCCCAGTCGGAGGCAGCAATCATCTCTGCGCCGACGACCGCGATCCAGGCGCGCAGGAATGCTTGCCGCATGCCGGTAATGATAAAGGGCGAGGCGCCGGGAATAATGACCTTCCAGAACAGCTTTTGTTCATCGGCGCCCATCGCACCGGCCGCGCGCAACCACAACGGGTTGACCGAGCGCACGCCCGACCATGTGTTGAACATCATGGGGAACGTGGCGGCGTAGAATACGATCAGGATCGTCGTCAGGTTGCCGATACCGAACCACAACATGAACAGCGGCACCAGCGCGAAGGACGGGATGGGCATCAGGGCGCTGACCAGCGGCAGAAAGAAATGTTCAACGCGTTGGAAGCGCGCCATCAGGATGCCAAGTGGAAGGCCGACCACGACCGCGAGGGAAAAGCCAAACATCACACGGTAGAGAGTGAAGGCAGCATGTTCGATCATGGTGCCGTCGGCAATGCTTGCAATGAGCGCACGCGCGACCGTCTCCAACGTCGGCAGCAGGGCTGGCGCAAAATAACCGCTGCGCGCCATTGCTTCATAGATCGCTGCTGCCACGAGCAGCGACAAACCGCCTCGCACGAGAGAGTTCTGGCGCTGACGCCATTCGGTCATGACGTGATCATCCCCCAGCGGACGACGGTGTAGTTCTCGATTTTCTGAAACACGAATTTTTCCAGCGTGAGACCGATGATGGCGATCACGACGATGCCGGCCATCATGACATCGGTGTTGAGAAACTTGCGTGCCCCGAAGATCAGCCAGCCGAGGCCCCAGGGCACGGCTGCAAGCATCTCGACCGCGACCAGGATGCGCCAGGCCTGCGCAAGGCCGAGCCGCAGGCCCGTAAGAATGTAAGGCAGCGCTCCCGGCAAGATCACGTATCGAAACAATCGGCGGTCGTTGGCGCCCATAGACTGCGCGGAGCGAATCCAGATCTCCTTCACCGCCTTCACGCCAGTCCAGCTGTTAAAAATGATCGGAAATGCCGCCACGAAACCAACCAGGAGCACCGCTGAAACATTGCCGAGACCGAACCAGAGCAAAAACAGCGGTGCGTAGGCGAGACCGGGAATCGGCGCGCCAATCGACACCAGCGGCAGGAAAATGTCCTCGGCGCGGCGGGAGCGGCCCATCAGCACACCGATGGTCACACCGAGGATGCCTGCAAGCGCGAAACCACTCAGCAGCCGGATGAGCGTCTCGATCGCATGGTGCGGCAGGATGCCTGTCACGGTGAGGTGCACGAACGAGGCTGCAACCTCTTCCAGCGTTGGAAACAGCCGGTGCGGAAATATGCCGGCCCAGGCGATCATCTCCCAAATCGCGCCGACGACGGCGAACGGAAAAATATTCCGGGCAAGCAGCCGCAAGCGCTCACCGCTTTGCGAGGGAGCTTCCGGTTCTGTTACGCCAATCGTGATGGCATCCTGCATCGGTGCCACGTTCCTCCCGCCGGCTCGTGAGCTTCACGAGCGGGCCTTTGCCAGCCGTCTGAGCGGCATTGTGCAAAGGATAGCGCTTTGGACGCCTACCACAAGGCACGCGCAGTTTTGGATTTTCGTCCGATAGGCCGCTACTGGCGCAATTACGGCAGAACGGCTAAAGCCCCGTCGAGCGCGCTCGAATAGCGCCAAGATTTCAACGGGAGAGTTTCGTGATGTCGAAGAATGCACAAAAAATCGGTTGGATCGGGGCTGGGCGCATGGGAACGCCCATGGCGGAACGCCTGCTCAAGGCCGGCCACGACGTGACGATCTGGAACCGTACCCGCGCCAAGGCTGAACCATTGGCTGCCAAGGGTGGCAAGTTGGTCGACAAGCCGGTCGAGCTTGCCGATTGCGATGTGGTGTTTGCCATCGTCTCCACTGGCAAGGATGTTGAGGAAGTCGTGTTTGGCAAAGACGGTCTGCTCAGCGGCGCGAAGAAGCCGAGGATGCTGGTCGACTGCTCGTCGATCTCGGTTGAGGAATCCGCTGCAATCCGCAAGCGCCTGAATGAACGCGGGGTCAGCTTTCTTGCTGCGCCGGTGTCCGGCAATGCCAAAGTGATCAAGGCCGGCAAACTGTCGTCGGTGGTGTCGGGGCCGGAGGCAGACGCCAAGGTGGCGATGCCGCTCATTGAAGTGTTTGCGCCGCAAGGCGTCTCCTACGTAGGCGACGGAGAGCTCGCGCGTATCTGCAAGATCGCGCACAACGTCATGCTCGGCGTGGTGATGGAGAACCTGATCGAGATCACGCTGCTTGCCAACAAGATGGGTGTGCCGCGCCACGCGTTCCTCGCCTTCATGAATAACGGCGTGATGGGCTCGATGTTTACGCGCTACAAGACGCCGGCTTTGGTCAATCTCGACTGGACCACGACCTTTACACCTGAACTTCTGCGCAAGGATCTCGATCTCGGCCTGGAGCTGGGACGTGAGATGGACGTGCCGATGCCGGTGACGGCGGCGACGCGCGAAGTGCTGCAGACTCATTTCGGTGCGGCGATGTTGCAGAAGAACCCGGAGGAATATCTCGCCAAGGACTTCGCCGCGCTGGCCGAAACGATGGCGCTCGCAGCGGGCATGAAGCTCACTTCGGAAAACAAGAACGTATCGACCGGCCTTGAGAGCTGACAGGTTTTCTCGGCTGCCCGGCTTCGCACATAAAAAGAGGGCCCCTTGCGGGGCCCTGTGTGCATAAGGTGGAGGATTCACGCCGCCGTCTAAGCCTGAAGGGAGGAAAACGGCGGCTGCGCACGGATCCACTCAATCGGGCCCGGGTGGTCATCACAAGTAAAATGGCCGTAAATTTCATGAGGGATATGCAACAAACACATGCCACGTACTCGTTCGTTCGAATGACAAATCGGTAAAACGGGAGTTCTCAATGGCCTTTAAGCTCTACAACGCCCCGCAATCGACCTGCAGCCAGCGTGTTCGTTTTGTCCTCAATGCCAAGAACGTGCCGTTCGAGGAGGTGAAGCTCAATTTGCTCGAAGGCGACCAGCTCAAGCCGGACTATCTCAAGCTCAATCCCAACGGCGTGGTGCCCACCCTCGACCATGACGGCGCGATCGTCACCGATTCCACTGTCATCACCGAATACCTCGACGAGGCCATTCCCGAGCATAGTTTTACCCCGAGCGACATAGTCGCACGAGCGCGCATGCGCGCACTGACGCATTTCATCGACGAGATGCCGGCGGCTGCCGTGCGCGTGCCCACCTTCAACCTCGCGTTCCTGCCGAGCTTCCAGAAGATGAGCCGCGAGGCCTTTGTAGCGATGGCCGAGAGCAAGCCGTTACGACGTGAGTTCATGCTCACCATGGGACAGACCGGATTTCCCAAGCAAGAAATGGACGCCGCACTGGCACGTTTACGTCGTGCGTACGAACGTATGGATGCCGAAATTGAGACGAGTGGCGGTCCGTGGCTGCAGGGCAAGCAGATTTCGCTCGCCGATGTGGCGGTCATGCCGGCATTAGTACGTATGTACGATCTCGGCATGCCTGGCTGGCAGGATTTGCCGCGCGTCGTGACCTGGTTTGACAATATCCGCGCGCAACCGGCGTTCAAGCCGACCTACTATCATGGCTCATTGCTGAGTGAGCGCTTTCCCCATTTGAAGGAGAAGGCGCCGGCCTGAGCGGGCGGAGAGGAAATCATGACGGCGGCTGCACACCACTTTCGCATCGGCGAGGGAAGGACATTCCAACTCGGGCGCATAACCCTAACGTTCAAGACAAGCGCGACCGATACGGAGGGCGCCTATACTCTCTGCGAGGCGATCGAGCCACCCGGCGCGGAGGCCGGGCTTCATCGACATCCGACCTATGATGAGACCCATATTATCTGCGAGGGCCGCTACGAATGTCGGC
>JBATYN010000239.1:0-3987 GCA_049674125.1 Pseudolabrys sp.
GCCGCGCGCTTTGCTGGCGCGCGCTTCTTTGGTGTGCCGCTCGATCGCGCCGCCAATGCTTTCGAACTTGCCGCAGCACTTGGCGGACTAAAGGGTCCGATCATGAAGGTGGCGCAACTGCTCGCTACCATTCCCGATGCTCTGCCGCCGGAGTACGCAAACGAGCTGATCAAGCTGCAAAGCCAGGCGCCGCCCATGGGGTGGGCTTTTGTGAAGCGCCGCATGAAGGCCGAACTCGGCGCGGGCTGGGAAGGCAGATTCGAGAGTTTCGAGCATCATCCGGCGGCGGCCGCCTCGCTCGGCCAAGTGCATCGTGCCACGGCGCTCAGCGGAGCCGAGTTGGCCTGCAAGCTGCAATATCCCGATATGCAGTCGGCGGTCGAAGCTGACCTCAACCAGTTGCAGTTGCTGATGTCGATCCGGAAACGCTTCGACCCCGCGATCGATGCAAGCGAGATTGCCGTCGAGATCGCGGCGCGCTTGCGCGAGGAGCTCGACTATCACCGCGAGGCCCGGCACGTCGCGCTGTACGCAAATATGCTGAAAGGGGAAGACGCGATCCGCGTGCCGCAAGTGTGGCCAGAATTATCGACCGGCCGTCTGCTCACGCTCGATTGGATGAATGGCCGCAAGCTGCTCGAGCACAAAGGCGATGCGCTCGCGACGCGCAATCGGATCGCGACCGCCATGTTCACGGCGTGGTGGTTTCCCTTCAGCCGCTTCGGCGTCATCCACGGTGATCCGCATCTTGGTAACTACACCGTCTTCGAGGGCTCCAAGGGAAAGTCTGCCGGCATCAATCTGCTGGACTATGGCTGCATCCGTATCTTTCCGTCGAGTTTTGTTGGCGGCGTGGTCGACCTCTATCGCGGGTTGCTGCACGGCGACGATGATCTTGTAGTGCACGCCTATGAAACATGGGGATTCAAGCGGCTCAGCCGCGAGCTCATCGATGCGCTTAATATCTGGGCCCGCTTTATCTACGGCCCGCTGCTCGATGATCGCGTACGCAGCGTCGCGGACGGCGTGAAGCCTTCCGAATACGGCCGCAAGGAAGCCTTCAGAGTCCACCAGGCGCTCAAGGCCAGAGGCCCAGTCACGGTACCGCGCGAATTCGTTTTCATGGACCGCGCGGCCATCGGCCTTGGCGCCGTCTTCCTGCACCTCGCAGCGGAACTCAATTTCTATCGATTGTTCAATGAGGCGATCGAGCAATTCGCGGTTGAGGAGGTGGCTGCGCGGCAAAGGGCTGCTCTCATCAAGGTTGGGTTGCAGCCGTCCACCAAAGACTGAGGCGGGGCGGCGTTGCCCTTCAGCCGCAATTGCGCTAACCCCTCTGCGCCTGCCTTTTTGAGCGACTCGGAGAGCTTTTCCCATGGCCGACCACGGCACCGTCGAATACGCCACCGCCACCGGCAACGACTATCCCGCGCACGAGCAAAGCTACGAGCGCTTCATCCACTTTACCCTTGTCGGCATCCTTTATGTAGTGACGATCCTGTTCGGTCTCGCCACTGGCGGCGTCATGGGCCACTGGTTCCTTGCGGCGTCGATTTTCGTCATCGGTTTGCTGGGCGCGATTCCAGGCCTGCTTAGTGGCGCGACGACCCCGAGTTATGTCGCCTTCGTCATCTGTTTTCTGATTTTCGCCTTTACCGGGCTGTCGCCGCACTGACGGATTTTACGGACAGGCGGGGAGGCGACAATGCGAATTGCCGTACCGCGTGAAACTGACGCGGGTGAACCACGCGTCGCGGCCACCCCTGACACAATCAAGAAGCTCAAATCGTTCGGCGCCGATGTTGTGGTTGCGCGCGGCGCCGGCATCGCGTCCGGCATTCCGGATGCCGAGTTTGAGGCGGCGGGTGCCCAGGTAACCGATGTTGTCACGAAGGATGCCGATATTGTTCTGAAAGTCCGGCGGCCTATGCCGAATGAGTTGGGCACCTACAAGAAAGGTGCGGTGGTCATTGCCATCATGGATCCTTACGGCAACGAAACCGCGCTCAAGCAGATGGCCGATGCCGGCATCGATACCATCGCCATGGAACTGATGCCGCGCATCACCCGCGCGCAGTCGATGGACGTTCTCTCCAGCCAGGCCAATCTCGCGGGCTATCGTGCGGTGATCGATGCTGCTGAGGAGTATGGCCGCGCGCTGCCGATGATGATGACCGCGGCTGGCACCGTGCCGGCAGCGAAAGTGTTCATCATGGGCGTTGGCGTCGCCGGCCTGCAGGCCATCGCAACGGCGCGGCGCCTGGGCGCCGTTGTCACTGCCACCGACGTGCGCCCTGCAACGAAAGAGCAAGTCGAAAGCCTCGGCGCAAAGTTTCTTGCGGTCGAGGACGATGAATTCAAAAACGCGCAGACTGCGGGCGGCTATGCCAAGGAAATGTCAAAGGAATACCAGGCAAAGCAAGCCGCTCTCACCGCCGAGCACATCAAGAAACAGGATATCGTCATCACCACCGCGCTGATACCTGGACGGCCTGCGCCGCGGCTGATTTCGAAAGAAATGGTCGCGTCGATGCGACCCGGTTCCGTGATCGTCGATCTTGCGGTCGAGCGTGGAGGCAATGTGGAAGGCGCCAGGCCGGGTGAGGTCGCGCAAGTTGGGGGCGTTAAGATCGTCGGCCATCTCAATATGGCAGGCAGGCTTGCAGCTTCAGCATCGGCTCTTTACGCAAAGAACCTGCTCACCTTCGTCGAAACGTTGATCGACAAGAAAGAGAAAAAACTCGCGATCAACTGGGACGACGAGCTGGTCAAAGCGACGCTGCTCACACGTAACGGCGCAGTTGTGCATCCGAATTTTCAGCCCAAGACGACGGCCTGAGGAGGTCCAACATGGAACAGCTGGCAACTGCGGTTGATCCCTTTGTCTTCCGGCTGTCGATTTTCGTGCTGGCGGTGTTCGTCGGCTATTACGTTGTCTGGTCGGTAACGCCGGCATTGCACACGCCGTTGATGTCGGTGACCAACGCGATTTCTTCGGTGATCGTGGTCGGCGCTTTGTTGGCCGTCGGTGTCCCGTTGGTTGCAGACGACAATGGGCCCTTTTTGGCGCGCGCGCTCGGCTTCGTTGCCCTGGTCTTTGCTTCCGTGAATATCTTTGGCGGCTTCCTGGTCACGCAGCGGATGTTGGCGATGTACCAGAAGAAAAAGAAATGAGCGCTGCATGAGCCCCAATCTCGTCGCGCTGCTCTATCTGGTCGCCGGCATCCTGTTCATTCTGGCGCTGCGCGGACTGTCCAGTCCCGATTCCAGCCGGCGCGGCAACCAGTTCGGCATGATCGGCATGACGATTGCCGCGCTGACCACGCTCGGTTCGCACCCGCCGGCCAATCCGCTGGCCTGGGGGCTGGTCGTCGGCGGAATAGCCGTCGGCGGCAGCATTGGCGCGGTGATCGCGCGGCGCGTCCCGATGACTTCCATGCCGGAACTGGTCGCCGCCTTCCATTCACTGGTCGGCATGGCGGCCGTGCTGATCGCGGCTGGCGCCTTCTATGCGCCGGCGGCATTCGATATCGGCAGCGAGGGCCATATCCACGGGGCGAGCCTGATCGAAATGTCGCTTGGCGTCGCCATCGGCGCGGTGACATTTACCGGGTCGGTGATTGCGTTCCTGAAGCTTTCCGGGCGCATGAGCGGCAAGCCGATCACGCTACCGGGACGTCACATTATCAACATCGCGCTTGCGGCCGGGCTGATCTTCTTTGTGTACGGCTTTTTCGTCTCGCAAACCGCGATGGACTTCTGGATCATCGTCGCGCTGTCGCTGACGCTCGGCGTTTTGATTATCATCCCGATCGGCGGCGCCGATATGCCGGTCGTAATCTCGATGCTCAATTCCTATTCGGGATGGGCGGCCGCCGGGATCGGCTTCACCTTGGGTAATTCCGCGCTGATTATCACCGGCGCGCTGGTCGGCTCCTCGGGCGCGATCCTGTCCTACATCATGTGCAAGGGGATGAACCGCAGCTT
>JBATYN010000240.1:0-1840 GCA_049674125.1 Pseudolabrys sp.
CCCCCAGCAGAGGTCCGAACAGCGTGCCGGCGCCGCCGATCGCGGTCTGCATCACCAGTTGACCGGACGTATCGAAGGTGAAGGCATCAGGCGGCATAAAGCCCTGCATCACACCGAGCAGGCCACCGGCAAAGCCGGCATAGGCGGCGGCGACGATGAAGGCAGTGAGCTTGTAGCTGTGGATGTTGTGGCCGACCGCGGCCGCGCGCAGCGGGTTATCGCGGATCGCGCTCAGCACCGCGCCGACCGGCGAGCGCACGATCCGCAACGCGATCACCATGCCGATGAAGAACCAGAACGCCAGGTAGGCGTATAGCGATTTGTCGGAATTGAAATTGATGGTGGTGAAGCCGAGATAAAGCGACGGTGCTGGCACGCCCGGCAAACCGTTTTCACCGCCGGTATAAGCCGACAGCGGATTGAATTCGACAAAATAGAAGACCTCCCCAATCGCCACAGTGATCATGGCGAAATAAATGCCAGTGCGGCGCAGCGCGATGAGACCCACCAGGCAGCCGATCACAGCAGCCGCTACCATGCCAACGAAAATGGCCAAGGTAACGTATGGAAAACCCAGGATGGTGAGCATATAGGCGGCGACCATGCCGCCGCTGCCGAAGAATGCACCCTGGCCAAACGAGAGCAGACCGGTAAATCCGAACAGGATGTCAAAGCCGATGCCGAATACGCCCCAGACCAAAATGCGGTTAATCGTCGTCGGCGTAAAACCGAGGTAAGGCAGCACGAAGGGCGCAGCGATTAGCGCCGCGGCCGTCAATCCCTCGACGATGAAAGGGCGTTTCCTGACCATCAGACGGCTACTCTCATTCGCGCCCCGCGATGCCGAGCAATCCATAGGGACGCGCCACGAGCACTATCGTCATGGCGACGAACAGCATGACGTAGGAATAGCCCGGGTTGAACATCGAGGTGATACTGATGATCTCGCCGGCGACCAATCCGCCGACCACCGCGCCTGGGAACGAGCCGACGCCGCCGATGACGACAACGACAAAGGTCTGCACCAGGATCATCTCGCCGACGTCGGGCGCGATCGATACCACCGGTGCATTGACGATGCCGGCAAAACCTGCCGCCATGGCGCCAACCCCGAACACCAGCATGAAGACTCTGTAGACGTCGATGCCGAGCGAATCGACCATCACTGCATCCTCGATGCCGGCGCGCACAATCAGCCCGATGCGGGTGCGGTAGAGAACGACGTAGAGCGCGAGCAGCGCGACAGTAACAATGCCGAGCAAGGCAATGCGATAGGTTGGATAGAACATGAAGCCGAGATTCAGAATGCCGACGAGCGGCGGCGGCGGCGGCACGGCTTTCGACAGGCTGCCGAAGAGGAAGCGCACCGCCTCGACGAAGACGATGCCGAGCCCGAAAGTGACCAGAATCTGGTCTTCATGCGGACGCGCATAGAAGTGACGAATGATGATCCGCTCCATTAGCACGCCGACGATCGCGACGAACAAGGAGCCGACGATAACCGCGACGATGAACGATCCGGTATAGGTGTAGGCCACCCATCCGGCGTAACCGCCGAGCATGAACATCGCGCCATGCGCGAGGTTCAGGACGCCGAGCGTGCCGTAGATGATGGTCAGGCCCGACGAAATCAGCGCGAGCAAGGCGCCGAGCACCAGCCCATTGAAGCACTGCGAGATGAAATTGGCCCAGTTGATCACGCTGCCGCCCTTGGACGTTTGTGACGTCAAACCGCTGCCGTCATGCCCGGCCTTGTGCCGGGCCTCCACGTCTGACCGGCTCTACAGCAAGAACGACGTGGATGGCCGGGACGAGCCCGGCCATGACGAAAACGGGAAAG
>JBATYN010000241.1:0-2183 GCA_049674125.1 Pseudolabrys sp.
TAGTCGCAGCGCGCCTTTTTCGGGGCCGAGCGGGATAATGGTTTGCACCGAGCCCTTGCCGAAAGAACGGGTGCCGAGAATGGTCGCCCGTTTTTGGTCCTGCAAGGCACCAGCGACGATTTCCGACGCAGAGGCTGAACCGCCGTTGATCAACACGATCAGCGGTTTGCCCTTGGTGAGATCCCCACCGTGAGAAGCGAAACGCTGAGTTTCTTCGGGGTTACGTCCACGTGTGGAAACGATCTCGCCTCTTTGAATGAATGCGCCCGACACAGAGACGGCCTCATCGAGAAGACCACCGGGATTGTTGCGCAGGTCGAGGATGTAACCCTTGAGCCGCTCGTTGCTCACCTTTCCGGTGATCTCGGCAATTGCCTTCTTGAGTCCGTCGGTGGTTTGCTCAGAGAACTGCGTCATGCGGATATAGCCAACGTCGTCGCCGTCCACCTTCGAGCGCACCGAGCGTACGCGGATAACCTCACGCATCAGCGACACTTCGATCGGCTTGTCCTGGCCCTTGCGCATGATAGTGAGCCTGACCCCGGTTTTTGCCGGTCCACGCAACTTTTCTACCGCCTGGTTCAGAGTCATGCCTTGCACTTGGTCATCGTTGACCTTGACGATGAAGTCGTTGGCCAGAATACCTGCCTTTGCGGCGGGCGTTTCGTCGATCGGTGCGATCACCTTGATCACACCGTCCTCCATGGCGACTTCGATGCCTAACCCACCGAACTCACCCTTGGTCTCCACCTGCATGTCCTTTAAGCTCTTCGGATCCAAGTAGCTTGAATGCGGATCGAGCCCGGCCAGCATGCCGTTGATTGCTGACTCGATCAGCTTGCCATCATCCGGCACCTCGACGTAATCGGCGCGGACGCGCTCGAAGACGTCGCCGAACAGATTTAACTGGCGGTAGGTATCCTCCATCACCGCATTGGCGCTCGTGGCGGCGAAGATCACGTGCGGTTGGATAGCGAACAGCGTCACCGCTGCGCCAGCCGTCGCGCCGAGCAGAATGATTGAAGTCTTGCGTATCATCCGTGAACCTTTTTGCCTTCGTCGGCCACCCGGTTGTGCCGGGATCAACATCACGCACCCGACTGGGACGCGCCCCCAAGAAATCCAGACCGTGTTTATGTGTCAAAAATTGGGACCCGCAGGGCTTGCTGGATTGAACACGCGTTGCCGCTAACAGGTCAGGCCTTCCGAAATAAAAATTCCGTAAAATCCGCGCACGCGCCGACGCATATTAGCATTGTTGCGGCAGGTTCGCATCACCGGCGGCTCGGCACTCACGAGAGTGCTGCAATCACGGCGGCGTCGTGCTTGCACAAACCGCTACGAGGGGACTGCGCGTGGGGTCGGGGATAATGCCACAAGACACCGAACGCTCGGTAAGTACCTTCGCATCCTGACGGGAGGGCCCACAGTACGCCGCAACAAGAACTTCGTTCTCGTTACAAGTTGCCGTACAGGTTGTCGAAGTGCAGCTCTGGCGGATTATCCGCATCTGGGAAGATGGACCCGCAGGCCCTTGTGGCCCAGCCTGCCCTGCCGGCCCTGCAGACCCCGGCGATCCGTTTTCTCCGCGGTCGCCTTTTGGTCCCGCCGGTCCCGGATCACCCTTGCGACCTGGCTCCGGTTTGCCACAAGCAGCGACGCAAAGAATTAGTCCCAGCATGGCAATTGAAATAAATTGGCGCATAAAGGTCTCGTGTGTAACTTCGCCCAAGAGCCCCCAAATAACATCGGGTAATAACTCCGTTCAAGTGGACCAAGGTGTCATTCCCGTCGTCGTAGCGGACAGTCCAATTTCTGTATTTAACGTCCGCTATTGGCACTTAGCGGACGTCCATCCTTGCACCGCACATGTCCGCTCGATCGAGGACGTCACGGTAAAGTCTCGCCGTCCTTAAGCGGCCGCGGCGAGCGGCGCTTCCCAGGCGTTGTAGCCGTAGACCCAATCGACGTCTGTGACACCCTTGCCCCAGACGTTCTGGCGCGAGGTGAGCTGCATCCGGGCGGTCCGCTCCTTGCGCGTCGCTTCGTAGCGGCGCAGTCCGGTCTCGACGCCGTCGCGATCGCTGCCTTCGAGGCAACGCGCCAGGATCGCACCATCCTCGATCGCCATCGCCGCGCCCTGCGCCATGTAGGGCGTCATCGGATGGCTGGCGTCGCCCAGC
>JBATYN010000242.1:0-6007 GCA_049674125.1 Pseudolabrys sp.
AGTCAATCGCGCGCTTGGGTCGCTCGATCGTAAGCGCGCAACGGCCATAGCAGTGGTGGCGCAGGAGATCGCGGACGGAAAGCTGGATGGGCATTTTCCGCTGTTGGTCTGGCAGACTGGTTCCGGAACGCAGAGCAACATGAACGTCAACGAAGTGATTGCCAATGCGACCAATCTCAAGCTCGGCGGCAAACTTGGCGCGAAATCGCCGGTGCATCCGAACGATCACGTTAACATGAGCCAGTCGTCAAACGACTCGATTCCCACCGCCATGCACATCGCCGCTGTGATCGAGATCAATCGACATCTCAAACCGGCACTGATGCGCCTCTATATGGCTCTCGATAAAAAATCGAAGGAATTTGCCAAAATCATCAAGATCGGCCGCACCCATACTATGGATGCGACGCCGATCACGCTGGGCCAGGAATTTTCCGGCTACGCGTCACAAGTGAAATCTGCACTCGCGCGACTCACATTGGCGGAACGCGAGCTTTATCCTCTCGCGCAAGGCGGCACGGCAGTCGGCACCGGCATCAATTCCAAACCGCAATTCGCGAAAGCGTTTGCCCGACGTATCGCGCGACTGACAAAACTGCCATTCACCAGCGCACCCAATAAATTTGAACACATGGCTGGCCACGATGCCTATGTGTTCGTGCATGGAGCAATCAACGCTGCGGCTACCGCGCTATTCAAGATTGCAAACGATATCCGCCTGCTTGGCTCCGGTCCGCGCTCGGGCCTGGGCGAGCTGATCCTTCCTAGCAATGAACTCGGCTCCTCAATCATGCCAGGCAAGACCAATCCAACTCAGAGCGAAGCTCTCACCATGGTCTGCTGCCAGGTGTTCGGCAATCAAACCACCATCACAGTTGCCGGCAGCCAAGGACATTTCGAGCTCAACGTTTACAAGCCAGTGCTGGCCTACAGCATGTTGCAGTCGATCCGATTAGTCGGCGACGCCGTGAATTCTTTCACCGACAATTGCGTCAACGGCATTCGCGCAAATGAACCACGCATTCGCGAGCTTATGCAGCGATCGCTCATGCTCGTGACAGCCCTCGCCCCAGAAATCGGTTACGATAAAGCCGCAAAAGTCGCGAAGGCAGCTCATGCGAATGGCACAACATTGCGCGAAGAAGCGGTTCGTCTTGGATTTGTTAGCGGCCGCGAATTTGATCGCTTGGTTCGGCCCGCAAAAATGATTCGTCCGCACTAATTTTCGCGCCCGAGGCGGTACCGAAGTAGGCTCGGGCCCATTTTGCCGTCGGCGGTCTGTTCAACTTTTTGCGATAATAACCATCGAGCCCGGCGTCCGAGGCGGCACTGACATGTATTGCCGTGAATCTTTTGTGCGTATCCGGCTACTATTCTACTGTGACGATATGTCAAATTTCTCAATCCGAAAAACGTGCCGTAGAGTTGCCTCAGAGGTGTTTTCAAGTCTTCGATAGTAGAATAGCTAGATTGTTCAAATATACATTTGCAAGTTCCAACGTAGCTCGCAAATTACATTCTGGATTTCTACTCATATTCATCAACGATCATTTGTTCGACTTTTGTAATCAACCAACCGTGTATTGAACGACAACAGCGATGAGCGCCACAGTATCGTAGGCTAACTTGTGGACTCCGTCGTAATGGCATCTTTCCGCCAACGTATCGGCGCATTTGGCAGTGATGTTTCAGATCTCTTGAGCGCCGAACTGAAATGTAACCCGTTACCTACGAGGGCGACGGAATGGCTGAAGTGATCAATCTTCGGACCGTTCGGAAGCGGGCCAACCGGCAGCAGGAAGATCGGCGTGCAAACGCCAATCGTCTTGCGTTTGGTCAGACCAAACACGTTCGGAAGATTGAAGCCTCAAACCAAGCTAAAGCCAGACGTCACCTCGATCGGCATCGGGTCGAAACAGGGGACCAGCAATGAAATCTCCGGTCGTTAAACGTTCGATTGTAATTGCGGGGCATAAAACGAGCGTGAGCCTCGAAGACGCATTCTGGAAGGGACTAAAGGAAATCGCGAATGGCAGGGAGCTAACCCTGTCGGACCTTGTGGCCTCGATCGACACGGATCGTCGCCATGGCAATTTGTCATCCGCAATTCGCCTTTTCGTTCTCGACCATTACCGTGTGCACACTGCCGACGATCGCATCGTGCACGCGGATACTCACGACGTCCCAAGCCCGCGCGGCGTTGTGCACTCAGTTCTGCGAGCCGACTGAGGAAGCAGGCTGCCTCGCGCTACGCGGCGCGGGTGCCGGTCTGACATCAATTGGCGCCGGCAACGCCGGCGCCTGCTTGTTCGGGGGTGTTGCCTTCCCGCGCGACGGCGCGCTTTCGATTGCACGCAACGTCTTTGTCTGATTTTCGACCGCTCGCAGCGTGAGCCATCCGGTGAGCGCTGAGACGTCGATACTACGCGTCGGGGCTGCTAACGGTCCTGTTAAAGACACCCCAATATTCGGTCGGGCGCCAGCGGCCTCATTCAAACCAGTAACCTCCAACCGCGCATCAACAGAGCCGTCGGTCAGGTCGAGCGTTCCAGCAGCGGCGAGCTCCGCGTCTTTACTCTCGATTACGGCATTGGTCAGACGCAACTGGCCGGCGCCGACGTGCAATGCGGACTCGGCGCGCTTTAGGGACAACTGGCCGCGCTCCAGCGATTTGCTCACCAAGGCGGCGATGCGCCCAGTCTCGATGACCATACCCTCGTCCACGGCGCGATTGACCGTATCGAAGACTCGAGGATCAAGGCCGGAGATCCGGCCGTCGGCTAGCACGATCTTGCCAGAGCCCTCGAGCGAGCCAATGAGCGCAACGGGACTGAGACCGGCCCCTTCCATCTCGATCGTCAGGCCGAGGATACCAGTCGCCACGGGACGCGGGCTCGACGGCACGATCGCCGAAGCGTCGGCACCGGTGAGTGAAGCTTTCGCCTGCACCGCCAGACCATCGTCTTTGCGCCGGAGCGTCAACTGTCCGGAAAACTGCCCGCCCGCGATATTTCCAGTGGCATCACGCGCCGCGATGTCATCCAAGCCAAACCGGAGCGTGGTGTTGAATTCCCGCGCCGTCACACCCGGCAGCAGATCGGCTCGACCGACTTTGAGAGCAACCGTCCCGATAAATCTTCCCAACGCCCCGGCAGGGAACGGATCGCTTGGCCAACCCCAGGCCGCGTCTGCGCCGGCGGTTTGCGATGGCAGACCGGTCGCACACACGATCAGCGCCGGCAGATCGGCCTTATCGGCTTCAAGCATGCCGTCGATTTTGTGCGGCGATGCACTGTCTGCGGCAAGGTGACCGCGAACGCTCGAGCCAGCGAGCTTTGCGTCAATATCATCAAGCTTCAGTGCACCGTCCGCGATCGCGACACGCGATGTCAGCGCCAGAGGCAAGGATGCAGCGCTGCCCGTGCCAGGCGGTCGCAAGGGGCGCAGATCCGCATCCATGACCCGCAGCGTTCCCGCGATCTTGGCGCCTCGATCTCCAGAGATTCGGCCACTGCCGCGTGCCTGCGCCGACAGGCCGGTCGCGGTTAGACGGACGTCGAACGTCATATCGCCGCCGATTGGACCCTCAATTTGTCCTTTCAGCTGTGCGGGACCTTTGCCAGGCGCCACGAACCGGTCGAGACTCATGAGCTTGATAATTGATGTGCCTTCCTGTGTATCGACGGTCCCGTCGAAAGCGACATCAGCCACAGAGCGCTTGCCCCAGTCACCGCGGACGCGCGCGTGCATATCAACGTGCAGGTCATCAAGATCGCCGGTCGCTGCGAAGCGGCCGATGGTGCCGGAGTTCTTGCCGTCGCCAGCAATGTCGACAGTGACGTGCAATTTTGCACGACCAACACGCCCGAGCAGGCTCCCAGCCTGGCTGACATCGTTCGGCGCGAACTTCTCCAGCATCGCGACGACGGCGGCGGTCTGTTTCGTCTCAAAGTCCAAAGAGAATGAGCCACGCGGCGGATGACCGCCGGTCTCCACCCCTCCGCTGGCTGCAAGATTTCCGCCGGCAAGATCGCTCACCGACAGGCGATCAAGCTGCAAACCGCGGGCGTCAACCTTAAAACGCGCGCGCGCATCACGCATTTCAATCTCGTCGAACGTGGCTCGGCCAATATCGGCATCGACCGATATCTCGCCGGGCTGCTCCAGCGCGGAGCCGGCGAGCAATGCTCGACCGAATTTGAGTGCCCCGTCGATATCGAACTGCGGCGCTTTAAACTCGACATCGAGCCCTGCCGGCCGGCTGCCGGATGCAAACCTGTAAGCAAAGCGCCCGGCTATCGGCTTGCGATCGAATTCTGCCTTGAGGCTCTCAACCGCTATCTTGTTCGTTGCGAGCGTCACGTCACCGCGCAGACTTAAGGGTCGCAGCTCGTTCTGCCCGGTCTCGCTGCGTCCTTCCAGCCAGGCGACCAATGCCTTCGGATCGGAAGCAACAATCTCGGTGGGGCCGGTAAATGTGACAGCATCAGAATCGACGGCAAGGCGGCCGCTCAGGCGCACTTGGGTCAAGCCCGGCGCACGAAACTCGAGACGATCGAGAGACCAGCCGTCGCTTCTGCTGGTGATATCCCCCCGCAAATTCTGGATGCTGTTGCCGCCAAGTGTGAGTTGGTCGATGCCGACACCAATCTGAACCGGAAGCCGCGGGCGAAATGCGCTAGCCGCCGATTCCGCGAGCTTGCGAATAGCGGCAGCGGGCGGTTGCCGGACCCCGTCAGCGTTCGTGGCTGCCCGATCGAGATCGATCTGGCGACCCGACAGCACGCCGTCCAGGCGCGGGTGCGCGCCAAATTTGAATTCTGCGACGCCGGTGAGCTTGGCACCCTGATCTTCCGATCCGTACAGAAATTCGACGTTTTCGATCAGGGCCGATTGTCCGCTCGCCTTGACTCTACCGCTCACGCGCCATGGCTGGCTCAAAGACTGTCCGGACTGCGCCGTGGAGCGCGAATTGATCCCGACGGGTTGTGACAGACTCAAGGTGCCATCGAACCGCGGCTCGCCACCGGCCAACGCCAGCGCGCCATCGATTTCGACGCTTAGAAGACGATCCACCGGATCGACATTGACGTGCAGCTTGAGCGTTCTCTCTTCGCTCAATCGGCCGACAGTGAGACGATAAGGATAAAGCTTGCCCTCAATGGTTACCGAGCCTTCGCCTTTTACGGGGCCAACAAGCGAGCGGGCATCGCCATTGAAAGATAGCCGGCCGAGGGTGAGGTTTGTCCCGCTCGCGACATCAGTCAAAGTAAGCGTGCCGTCCTCGATGCTGAGCCGGTCGACCGACAGTTCGTCGGGTTTAAACGCAACCGCCAAATTCGGTGCGCGCACCTGGCCCGACTTGTCTAATCCCAAGCTGATCTGCGGGCCTACAAGGTGCATTTCGGCGGCACGCCATTCGCCGCGCATGAGCGGACCAAGCGCGAGCTCAACATCAAGCGAACGTGCACGGATCGTCTCCCCACCGCCGCCGATTTCTATGTCATGTAGTGTTAATCGCGGCGACGGCAGAAGGCGTGCGTCGATCGCGCCGGTGACCCGCACTTTGACGCCAATAATGCGGCTCGCTTCAGCCTCGAACAATGAGCGTTGGCTGTTCCAATCAATCAACAGCGGGCCGACCAGCGCCGCTACCAGCGCTAGGATGAGTGCAATCGCCAATCCAAGCAGGGTGGTCTGCAACGCCAGCTCCAGCGCCGAACTGCATCCGGCGCATGCCCAGGAATAAACGTCGAAAAATCTACGGTATCCTGGCGTTTTATGGCGGCAAATCTATGTCGCTACCAATATTCCGCTCATTGCCGCGCAAGCGGGAATCCAGGGGTTGCCGCGAACGACCGGGTCCACGCCTTCGCGGGGACGAGCGGAAATAGAAATAGCCGATCAAAGTCGCTCGGATTTTGGTTCTCGCCTAGACCGCGAGCTCGGGGACGTTGCCGCCGACTCGTTTGCCGTTTGTGGCCGCAGCCTTGCGGCGGCGCGGCAG
>JBATYN010000243.1:0-1639 GCA_049674125.1 Pseudolabrys sp.
GAATACTTTAGCAGGAAAACGGGGATCTGCTGTCCATGCAAAGGCCGAATGTTGATGACGACCTGACTTTGCTGACGGACGTCGGCAAAACTGAAGCAATCGTCGTCGAGGTGATAGATAATCCGGCTACTGAAGAAGGAGTTTTGCTCAAGGTCATGACGCGCGGCCCGTTCGAGCAAGGGCAACAGGTGTGGATCGTTGATCGTGACCGATCAAAAGTCGGAGCGACCGTTGAGAAGGTTCTTAAGCAAACCATCGATAGCGAAGTGACACTCTCGACTGTGCTGCCAGCATAGTTGAATAAGGTGTTTAGCGCCAAAGGCGCTCTCCCCTTATTTCAGCCTGAGGCAACGCCGCGGGAAAATCGGTTTCCAAAACAAGTGCTCAAGGCGCGAATCAATTCAGCTGTCACAGGACGTTGTGGAGCGACCTGTCGGAAAATTCCGCTCTTCGCTCATTTCGCATATGGTCCTCAGGGACTGTAAAGCTCGCCGGCATTCCAGGACGAGGCGTTATAGAATACCTTCACCCCATCGGTATAGCCTTTGAACAACGTGCGCGAAATATTCGGCTTGTTAGGGCCATAGGCCGATTGAGGGACTGCGCTGGAAACGCCGAACCCGGCCTCGTCCCAATAGTTACCTGCGAAGCCGGTGTCGAAGAACTTATCGTTCGGCCCGCCGATTTGCACCGACTTGTTATTGGCCTTCCAATACTCGTCGCACCAATCGAAAATGAATCCGCCTACACACACTTGGTTGTTTGTGGCCATAAGATTGGTTTTGATCGTGTTCCATTGAGTATTGAGAAACCTGGCGGCAGGCTGGGCGTTGTAATAAGGCTGACCCGGTCCCATTTGACTCACGGGTACCTCATCGAGATTTTTTAATGGGCTGATGGAGTCGGTGCCGTAAGGACCGGGCGCCGGCCGGGTCGTGTGAGGCGTGCCCCATTCACCGAAAATCAGTGGTTTCTTGACTGCAAGCGAGTTCAGCAGAGCCAGGTATTGCGTGAAGACCGAATTGCCAGATCCGCCAAACTCGGGGCCGCGATAAATATTGATGCTCCACGCGTCGAGGTGGCTGAGTTTGCCCGATTGTTCGCCGAGCTTAATCGCCGGCCAAGTGTTCTCAGGTGTGAAGTTGTCATTGGTGGCACTCATCAGGAACGGCTGCTGGCCCCGGCTAAGCCCGGCGCCGTTGGCGGCATCGATCAATTTCCCAAAGTTTGTCCAGAACTGAGGGTTTCCAGTTACGCCGCCGAAGATTTCATTCCCGACCATGTACCCGAAAACAGCCGGATGTCTGATGGTGCTCTTCACCAATTCGTCGTAATGCCGGATGTAATCGTCCAGGTTTGGCGGCGGTCCGCTTCCCCCAGCCGCGATCTGTGGGCCTTGCGTGTAAGAGAACATCACCACGTAGATGGGTTTCGTTCCGCCGTTGTAACAGTAATCGAGAAAATCCTTCCAATTGCCGCCACTTCCCGGAGCGCCAGCGTTGCGATCAGGGTCACCGGCATAAAGTTTGATAACATTGATGCCCGCCTGACGCATCTTGTCGATATCGGGCTTCCAGACGTTGGCGTAAGCGGGAACAAAGTAGTCGCCGTAGGGTAGACCATCGCCAGGAGCAACGCC
>JBATYN010000244.1:0-4327 GCA_049674125.1 Pseudolabrys sp.
CGACCCCGATGACTCGAACACACAGACGCGCATCAATGCATAACCCTTGCACGCATATTTTGCACGGGGCGTCACCGTCGCACGGCACGTACTTTGTTAGGAATTTTTTCAAAAAATGACCGCCGAATTTCATCCTCAGAATTATCAACAGCGTTCCGGATGGGGTTGCCTCCGCGCGTGATGGGGGTAGGCTTTTCCGCAGGTCACCCATCTTCGGCTCTGCCGGACACGGATGGCCGCCATGGCCGAACGGGCATGGGACGTAGGTGCTGCTTGCAGTACTTGTGGTCCATGGTTGCCGGTCCTGGCTCTCAGTAACTGGTACCAGCCTGGCTCACGCTTGCGCTGGATATGGATCCGAGAGCTTGTAACGGGTGGGCGACGGTCCGCCCGTTATGGCTTTTTGGGGCAGCCTTCTTACTAGAGACTGGCGCCGTCGAATGCTTTCACCCTGAACTGCTCCGCGTCGACCCCATCGAGGCAGCGCACGTTGAGCATCACCATTTCCTTCCCGCCCGGCCCCTTGCCATAGGCATAGGACTGGATGCCGCAAGTCTTGCAGAACGGGTTATGGATTGTGCGGTTATTGAATTGGTAATCCGTCATGTCGTTTTCGTCGGAACGCAACTGAAAATCGGATTTCGCGACAGCCGTCAGCAGGGAACCAAGTTTGCGGCAACGTGAACAATTACAGGCAATGACGTCGCCGATATCGGCCTGGGCTTCGTAGCGGACTTTTCCGCACTGGCAGCCCCCGGTGTAGGTCTTTTTCATTGTGCGCCTGCTCCTTTTTGTAAGGCCGATGTCTGCCGGCAGCCGGTATGCTCGCCGGCTTCCCACGGCTTGACCGCCCGGTGCCCAACCTAGTTTAACAATCCGGCACGAAAAAGGAGTTGCACCATGGCGGACCAGAAGACCGGGCTTGTTATCACTGCCCATCCCGGAGATTTCGTCTGGCGCGCCGGTGGCGCTATCGCGCTGCACGCCAAGCGCGGCTACAGGGTCAAGATCGCCTGCCTGTCATACGGCGAGCGTGGCGAAAGCCAGTTCGCATGGAAGGAAACCGGCGCGACGCTGGAAAAGGTCAAGGCGGGCCGCAAAGACGAAGCCGAGCGTGCGGCGAAGCTTCTCGGCGCCGAAATCGAATTCTTCGACTGCGGGGACTATCCGCTCAAGCTCAATGAATCGCATTTCGACCGCATGGTCGATATTTACCGCGAGCTCAATCCGTCCTTCGTGCTCACGCACGCACTTGAAGACCCCTACAATTTCGACCACCCGAACGCGGCGCATTTCGCGCAGGAAACGCGCGTCGTGGCCCAGGCGATGGGCCACAAGCCCGGCGCCCAATATAAATATTCGGCCCCGCCCGTATTCCTGTTCGAGCCGCACCAGCCCGAAATGTGCAACTACAAGCCCAACCTCATTTTAAAGATCGACGAGGTGTGGGAACAGAAATACAGGGCCTTCCAGATTCTCGCCGCGCAAAAGCACTTGTGGTCCTATTATGAGCGCGTCGCACTCAATCGGGGCATCCAAGGCAGCCGCAACACCGGGGTGCCGATGACCTACGGTGAGGCCTATCAACGGCTGTTCCCGACAGTAGAGGAGATTCTGAAATGAAACCCGTCGTCGTCCGCAACATCAAACGCGCCGACAGCAATGCCATCGGCACGCTCGCCGGGGTTGGTGTCTCCACTGCACACGAGGCGCTCGGGCGCTCGGGCCTCATGAAGCCCTATATGCGGCCGGTCTGGACTGGGGCACAGGTCGCCGGACCTGCCGTGACCGTCCTGGCGCAACCGGGCGACAACTGGATGATCCACGTCGCGGTCGAGCAATGTCAGAAGGGCGATTTTCTGGTGGTCGGCTGCACGGCCGACAATACCGATGGCATGTTCGGCGAATTGCTGGCGACGGCACTGCGCGCACGCGGCGTGTGCGGGCTTGTGATCGACGCGGGCTGTCGGGACGTACGTCCTATTTCCGAAATGCGATTCCCGGTCTGGTCGAAGGCGATATCGGCGAAAGGCACCGTGAAGTCGACGCTCGGCGCGGTCAACGTCCCGGTGGTCTGCGCGGGCGTGAATGTCGAACCCGGCGATGTCGTGGTGGCGGATGACGATGGTGTCGTGGTGATCCCGAAGGCGGTCGCCGTCGAGACGGCGCAAAAAGCGCAGAAACGCAAAGACGACGAAGACGGAAAGCGCAAACAGCTCGAATCCGGGACGCTCAGCCTCGACATGTACAAGATGCGCGAGCTGCTCGCAAAAGCTGGACTGATTTATATAGACCGTTCAGAGGACACCTGATCGGCGGATAAGTATCCGCGCATCGACTGTCCGGATGAGTCATGTCAGCGACAGCATATAAATGAGAGCGCAACGTTCGCGAACGGCCGCGACTCATTCGTCCTGCTGACGACGCGCAGTTGTCGTTACGCGGCACCTGAGACGACATGCAGTTGTCGTCAAGCGGCCCTAATCTTTTGAAATTTGGACCGCGCGATCGAAGATGCTTTTAAGAGCGCATCCGTAGTGTGGGTTTGTATCCAGCCACAGGGAGTATGCGGATGTCCAAAATGTTTGCGTTTTTGAAAAATGAGTCCGGAACCACCGCGATCGAATACGGCCTCATCGCTGCCGGCGTCGGCGTTGTCATCATGGCAACAGCCCATGCGCCCGATGTTGGTCCGAAACGCGCCCGCCCCTCGTGGATTCCACCCAGTGGTCGAGTTCCGCCTCGCCTGGCCGTCGTGTCGGAAGTCTTAATGGTTTGGATAACGGCCCGTTAATTCAGCAGGGCGAGTGGCCGGCAGGCCCGGTTTCATTGACGCTTCGGGACCGCCCGAATGGCGCAGATTCCGCGGAAAATTCAGCGTCCACGAAATCCATACGCGCACGGAGGCCCGAAGCGCCCCGCAAATTTTCGTAAGTATTGAAGCAATTCCATCACCTCCGACGAAATTTCTTTTTAACGGGCCATAGGTACGGTCATGCCATCAGCCATCTGGATGATGTCTGACGTCTCGTGTTTCAGCCACATGGAGGATGTCTTATGTCTAAAGTTGTTGCGTTCTTGAAGAATGAGTCGGGCGCCACCGCGATCGAATACGGCCTGATCGCCGCTGGCATTTCGGTTGTGATTATTGCCACCGTGAATGCGATCGGCACGAACCTCAACGGCAAGTTCGACAGCATCTCTACGCAGCTCAAGTAGTTCTACGCACCGTTCGAATTGCATGAAGCCGCCGGAAACGGCGGCTTCTTCTTTTTGGAAATTGCAGCGCAGGCTGCGGTGTCACTATGCCGGGCGGGACGCGTTCGGGTTGAACCTCAACGCGGCGACGGCGCCAACAATCACAAAAACAACGAGCGCCGCGCTCTGGGTAATCAAAAACGGCGGCTCGGATTGCGTGGGTGCCAGCACCTGCAGTTTTGGCACTTTTTGGAACGACTGCACGATCAGCACCAATACGTTGAGATAAAGCGCACTTGCTGCGCAGGCGACATAAACCCAGCGCCAGGCATCAACGAGACGTTTGCCATAAAGCCCGTAGAGTGCAACCGCCAGCAGAACGATAGACACCATGCCGGTGCCAAGCCCGGGGGTAAAGCCATGTATCGGAAACAGGAAGCCGGTAACACTCGTAAGAATGGTGGTGATCAGAAAAATGGCCGTCAAGCCTTGCATCCGATGGGAACCGAGCATTCCGATCAGCACAACAATGCCGCTCGCGATCGCCAGCAGGCTAATGATGACATGAATGGTTGTGAAAGTTTGGAGCGACAGGCCAATGATCATAAGGGACCTCCTCGCGGATATACACAATGGCAGGCACGTGAAGTTTCGCGCCCACGAATGACAAATTCAATGGGGTAAAAGCCTAGCGGTTGGCATGGCTCCAGGGCGCAATGCGGCGCCCGACCCATTTCAGCAACGACGTCAGCGAGACGCCGAGCACCATCAGCACAATCACCGGGACGAAAGTCTTATCCATCTCAAACACGTTGGCATAACGGGTGATCATGAACCCGAGACCGGAGATTGTCGTATAGAATTCTGCGATAATCATGCCGATCAGCCCACGACCGATGGCAAGGCGAATGCCAGCAATAATGTAGGGCACCGCGAAAGGCAGCAGCACGTCCTGCCAGACGCGCCATTCGCTCGAACGGAACGAATGCGCCACTTCCAACATGTTTTTGTCGCATTCGCGGACGCCCTGATACGTGTTGATGAGGACAGGAAATACCGCAAATAGAAACACAACAATAATCTTGGCCTTCAGGTAGATCCCGAACCACAGGACAAGCAAGGGTACGAC
>JBATYN010000245.1:0-8622 GCA_049674125.1 Pseudolabrys sp.
GGCAAGCTATGCGCCTCGTTCCGTGCTTCGATCACCATCCCGTACGGCTGGGTCGAAGACAAGGAAGCGAGCGACTATTTCAACGCGCAAATGCTCCTTCCAAAAGGGGTCGATTTCGATAAGGCCCCGGCAAAAATCTACGCTGTCGTGCGTTACAATCGCGCTAAACAGCCGATCTCGGACTTCTTGCCCGATACGATCAAAGATTGGAAAAGCCGGGCGAAAGACGCCAAGATCAGCAAGCTCGACGATCTCATTCGCGCCGGCAAGGCTCCCTTCGTCCGTCACGCGTTCGAGGCGCGCATCCTCAAGGAACAAGGCTACGAGATTCAGGCTGTTACGAGTGACGGTGACAAGGATGGGAACGCGTTCGTCGTCACCATTACATTGTCCGCAAATTCGAAAGCGGCGCTTGAGACCGCTCAACCGGCCTATCTCGCGATCCTGAACAAGTACTAATTGCGGCTGGTCCGCGGTTGACGCACCCTTGACCGAGACGATAGGGAACAAGCATGACAATCCGGGCCGATGGCGCGAGCGATATCAGCACGCCGCACCGCAAAGATGAGGAGCGGCGCGCCCTTGGCGTCGCCTGCGGCGCGCACGCGCTGCACGACGGTTATACCGATCTGGTCTATGTCCTTCTCCCGATCTGGCAGAGTGAATTCGGCCTCGGCTTTGCGGCGCTGGGGCTGATGAAAACAGTGTTCTCTGGGGCGCTTGCGGGATTCCAAATCCCTGCCGGATTTTTGGCCGAACGGTTTGGTGTAGCGACAGTGCTTGCGGCAGGCACTGCGCTTGCTGGTGCGGGCTATGTGTTCGCTGGGTTTAGCACTGGCATCGCCACACTGGTCGCGGCACTCTTTATCGGTGGTCTCGGCGCCAGCACGCAGCATCCGCTCGCATCTTCGCTTATAGCTCATGCTTTCGCTGGTGCGCGGTCCCTCAAAGCGCTTGGGACTTATAACTTTGCCGGCGATATTGGAAAAATGACTCTGCCGGCAGCAGCGGCACTTCTCTTCATCGTGCTGTCCTGGCGCCACGCGCTTATGTTGCTTGGCGCTCTCGGTGCGGTCGCTGCGCTGGCAATTTTCGTCTTGATCCCGCGCTTCCGGGATCAACATGCACCACCGGACAAGAAGGAAAAAACCGGACGCGCGGATGGTTCTGCTGGAACGTACGGCTTCCCATTACTGCTGTCAGTTGGCGTGATCGATAGCGCGACCCGCATGGCATTCCTCACATTCCTGCCGTTCGTGCTCACTGCAAAAGGTGCCAGCCTGCAAACTGTCGGTCTAGCGCTTACGCTGGTTTTTGCGGGCGGAGCCGCTGGCAAGCTGGTGTGCGCATTCATTGGTGCGCGGATCGGCGCGGTGGCAACCGTGTGGCTTACAGAAACGGTGACGGCGATCGGAATCGTCGCATTGCTGCCGCTGCCGCTCGAAGCCGCATTAATATTGCTACCGATTGTTGGCGTTGCGCTCAACGGGACTTCGTCGGTGTTGTACGGCTCCGTCCCCGACCTGGTTGAACCGTCTCGGCGCCAGCGAGCATTCAGCATTTTTTATACCGGCACGATCGGTGCCGGCGCGGTCTCGCCCGCAATTTATGGCGTGCTAAGCGATGCAGTCGGTGTGCCTGCGGCACTGGTCGTGGTTGCCGCAGTCGTGCTGGTGACGTTGCCGATCACATTCGTCCTGCGCCCCGCCCTGGCTGCGCAGGCGTCGTGACGCCGGCGTTCGGGCAGCAGAATCGCGCCTCAGATGCGCGCGAGCAGAGTGCTTTGTGCTAAAGAATTAAAAGCGTGAAGAATTGACACACCAGTGCGGAACTGGGGCGCTGCCGCCACACTTGTGATGGCATGCCGAAAAGACCAAACACCGTTAGCGTCATGACTGCGGAGCAAGCAGCGAAGCTTCAGAAACTTGCTTTCGACGCTTATGAGCCCGAGGCCTACAGTCCGAATTTGACCCAAGCAGAGGCACAACAGCGTATTGATGCTCTGCGGGCGAAATTGAAGTTGATGGACGAGCCGCCACACACATTGTGACGGAAATCGTGAAGCGACACCCGTGAGCGGATCTAGGAACCCTCGCGCGCGACAGGGCGTTTTCTCCTCTGGATTGAAATCAGGAGGAGGAACCTATGACACATTTTCGCCATACCGCGATCATGGCCGCTCTGCTTGCGGGCGTGAGTGCGGCGCATGCACAGACGACAGTTATCACCCGCGAGCCGGTCGAATCACGAACGGTTGTGACAACTGAACCACTGGAGCTGACTCCAGTTCAGCGGCACACGGTCTATCGCACGATCGTGCGCGAGCGTGTCACCCCGGCACGCCCGACTGTGGAATATCGCGTTGGCACGCGCGTGCCCGGGGACGTGCAGCTTTATTCAGTGCCACAAGAGGTCGCGGTCGAAGTGCCTTCAATCAGGCAGTACAAATATATGGTGGTAAACGACCGTGTCGTGTTGATTGACCCTGCGACCAGCGAGGTGGTCGCGGAACTGGCCGATTAATCAGGTAATATGGGTTGAGAATTGGCCCGGCGCCGCGCGCGCCGGGCCATGTTTTTCGGCCCAACGTCGGCACCAACCGTTTACCTTGAGGTAGCCGGGCTGTTATGCACGGCTCGGTAGGTGCTGGATTTTCGGCTTCGCAAGGGCCATATTAGTCCTTGAGGAGCTTCTGATTATGTCGATGATCAACTACCGTGCGCCTTCCGAACTGTTTCCCAGCCGGAGCCGAAAGTCGCGCCGCCCTATCGGTTACAAGCGCTTTCCGACCGCTGCGGAGGCGATTCGTTTCGCTATCGAGGAATTGCCGCCGGAATTGCTATTAGGGGCGTATCTCGAGGTCGAGGAAAAGCGTTTTGATGGCAACGGCATACGGCAGCTCTATGAGAGCGCCGACTATCCGCTTCCGCGTAAGGCCGCCAAGACCAAAGTCGCGGCTGCCAACTAACCTGACTTCGCGCCTGCTTAGTCGTCGTCCGTGCCTCGGCACGGGCGTGATTTCGTGTGCCTGTTCGGATGCGCTCTTTCCGATCCCGTGCAGAAAAGAGGTGCCAAAGTACGTTTCAACTCTGATGCAACCGGTTCGCGCCTCGGCCGTTGTTCGTGCGCAGCCGATGGAGGCTTTTCATGAAAAACAGGTATTCGCTTGGGTTCGGGACCGCACTTGCGGTCGTCCTCATTTTGACAGCGACGAACATGCCCATCTGCGCCGACGACAATCCGGCGACCTCAAACAATTCCGGGATCGATCCTCCGACCGGCCAGATCAATTCCGGTGCGGCCATACAGCCGTCGTCTCAATCAACCGATTTCGCGAATATACCGACGCCCGATGAAGCGCGCGCGGCGTTGATGGTTCCGATTTCAAAGCAGCCGTCGACCGGCGATGCTTCACCCGCGATGACAAGCGGCACCGGGCCAAAAGAGCCAAACGGACCTGCCGAGCCAAGCAATGCAAATGCGTCAGCAGGGCCGTCGCCGTCAGGACCGATCGGCTCATTTGGCCAGACCATTCCGGCGAAATTCTCCAAGCGAAACGACATCCTTGATCATGTGCCGACCATGGCCTGGCCGCTGCCTCTCAGTGACCAGCAGCACAAACAGATTTACGATGCGGTGATGGCGGAGAAATCGCAGCCCGTGACTGATGCCGAAGCGCTCAAACCGTCGAGTGAACTATCGCCGCCGCAGGCGCTCAGTGGCATGCATCCCTTGCCCGCGAGTGTGCGCGGCATCGACGGTGTCACGAGTCTCTATTACGTCAAGACCAAAAATAAGGTCTTGCTGATTGATGGCGAGACGCGGACCGTGGTTGCGCAGATCACATCCTGAAATAAAAGTGCCATCGCCAGTAGACCCGGCGATGGCATTTTATACGCCTGTCATTAGCCGACGGGACGTTGAGTGGAATTATTCGGCGCGCTTTTCCATTGCATGAGGCTGTCGCCGATGACTTTCATTGCGGTCATTGCCGCGTGGCTCAAACTGGCGTAGCCGGCAATTTCGCGGCTGACACGTTCGCCTTCGGTGCGGAGCATGTCACGTACGCCCTGCAGTTCGAGAATCACACGGTCGATTTCCTCCATCGAAGCGCCAGACACGCGCCGAATAAGTACATTCAGGTTGTCTGAGACCGGCTCGGACGCTTGATCCGCGTCGCTGCGCTGTCGTCGCAGGAATGCGACGTCACGCCGGACAAATTCGCGGATCTCACCCTCGAAAGCGGTTGCCGCCGCCTGGTCGATATCTGTCAGCTTTTCAGGTGATTTTCGGATCGGAGCAAATGCCTCCGGACCGCTTTTCTCCGGACCTGCCCTGTCCGCACCAAGCCGCTCGGGTCTGATGGCCGTCATGGTCAACTCCTGCATGGCGCAAAAACTGTTGCGCGTGATCCCCAGTTGCGGACTGATTGCCGCATGCGACTGAGGCGGCCGTGGGGCGGGGCGGAGGCGGCGGGAAGGAACTTTGCCGTCCCGTAACTGCTGGTATCCAGTTATGCACGACTTTTCGGAAAATTCGTCGCTGCGTCCAGCGCGGCGGCTACCAATGCAGCTTGAATCCGGCGGTAATGCTCTTGCTACTGGTGGGCTGCCCGAAATCGGTGATTGCGGTGGTGACCTGAAGCGGTCCGTAGAGTTTTTGCTCGGCGCTGAACGTATTGTGGGTGACCGGATCGTTGCTGGCGGTTGCGACCCCGGCGCCGAACGTGGTCCCGGTCGGCAGGATATTGAATTTGACCGCTTTCTCATTCCCGTACACTTGAGGCGTCGCTGGCGACGCGCCGGAGGGCAGCGCCATCAGGGGCAAATCACTCGGGCCGGTGGGTTGTCGAAGCGTATCGGTCACCGAATAGGTGTCCTGCACGGTCACCGCGAACCGGCTGCCGAACGGAATGGATTGCTTGAGCGTCGTGCCGACCTTGCCTTGTTCATTAGACGGATCGATGCGCGCATCCACACTGCCGATGTTCGGTACGCCGAGTGATGCCCAGGCGGCGCCCGCGGAGCCGAAGCCATCACGCGTTGCAGGCAGCGGACGATCATAGGCGCTGCCGGCGCCCGTGTTCGAAGGCGCAAGATCGGCGCCCACCGCGTTGCTCCATTCGGTGCGCAGCGGTTGCTTCACGAAAACGGTCGTGGAGCCATCCGGCTTCTCGGTGCGGGTGACGTCGTAATCTTTGTCGCTCACGCCGGGCAGCCGCAGGGGTTTCTTCGGCGGTGTTGCGAGCGCAGCCGGGTCGAAGACCAGCGCGTTACTGAGGATGGCACTTTCTTCCGGGGTCAGCGGGGTTTCGGGGACGAGGGTACCGTCGCTTGTCTGCGCCGGCTCCTGCGCGAAGCCCGGTAGCGTCGCGAACGCGAGCGTACCGATCATCCACCATGCGCAGCGAGCGCCTGCTCTCATCCAAAAAAACTCCCCCGGGGGTGCCATCCGGTCATTCTGTCCACCGCGCGAAATTCAGCGCGAACCGGTTAAGCATTGGTTGAATCCTGTCAGGGAACTTTGGCAAACCTGTGGAGCAAGTTGGTTCATTTTCGGTCAGCTGCAACGTGCGGCAATGGCCTCATTCGTATGTTCGACGTCGGAATCGAAGCGCCCCAGATCGCGTTCACGTTCTGCTCCGGTTTTGCATACGGCGGTGAGTGCGCGCGTTTTCACCGCCGCCGGCTCCCAGGCTTTTGATACGGGCCTGCATGGCTGCGACACTCGCGCTCGCGTCGGCGAGATTGCGGTCGCAACCCGTCGGTTGCAGCGGTTCTGGCCGCGCGGGCGGTGCGACCAGGAGCGCAAGCGCAAAGGTCGCAGGCACGATCAGCCCGATAAAGGCGAGAAAAGTGAGCAGAAAACGCTTGAGCACGTCCAGCCTCCCCGAGTTACCTCTCATTGGTCGGAGGACCGGGGAAAACGGTTCATGGCTTTCCGAAAGCCATGAAACCGGAACCGGGCTTGGGGATTATTCTTAAGTCTCGGGGCGACGGTGTATTAGGAGCACGACCATGCCCGCGCTACTACCAGTCCTGTTGACCGCGTCGCAGGTCGTTTTGGCCGCGGATACAATCCCCAAATTCAATGTGGAGCTGACCTGCCGCGCAGCGGCTGAGGCCTCCACCAATCCGGGCCGGGGTTCGGGCGACTGCCAGCGCGACGAAACCGACGCGCAGGGCAAGCTCCAGCAAGAGTGGGCGCAGTATACAAGCACGCAACGCGCCGACTGCGTCAGGTTTGCCGGGCTTGATCGCGCCCCGAGTTATGTTGAATTGCTGACCTGCCTGGAAATGGCCAAGCAAGTGCAGGAATTGCCGGAGCAATCGAAAGTCGGCACCTCAGGATCGAAGGTCGGCACCACCGGATCGAAAATGGGCACTTCGGGCCGGCAGTGACCGTCAGGATTTCTTACCGGGCGGCGTGCTGTAGGGGCTGCCGGACGAACCCTGCATCTGTGACAGCTTGTAGGCGGACATTTGCTTGGGCTTGTCCTTGTCGGCCTTCGGTTTCTTCTTTTCCTTCACTGAACGCATCTGACCCTTAGCCATGACGGTCTCCCTGGAGTCGAGCGATGGCGAATGGTAACCGGCGCATAGGCTGGCGCAAGGGGATGCGGACGAGACGAGGATAACAGTCAGGTCTTCGGTGTCGGCGCGCCCGCCGCCCTCATCTTGTCGTCGATGCATTTGTTGACGACGTCGGCGCGCTTGTCGAGGTCTTCGCGGGCGCTGGCCTTTTCGGTCTTCATCCAACATTCCCGGGCGGCGCGCGTGCGCGTCATCGGCTCCTCGGGGACCGGTTCGGCCGGCTTTGCGGCTTGTGGCTTGGGCGCAGCGGCGTCGGGTTTGGCAGTTGTGACTTCCGCCTTGGGAGCATCGGATGCTGTCGGACCGGCGCCGTCGGTCTGGCAGGCGGCGAGCGCCAGCGCACATGTGGCGAGCAACACAAAGCGCGCGGCGGGACGTGTCTTAAGGATTTCAAGAATCGGAGCGTTCATTCGAAACATTCCAGCATAAATTTTGGGTCGATGGCCGCGGCATTTTGGCGGCGGCGCTATTTGCCCCCAATACCCCATTGAACGCAACGCCTGTGGAACAGCTTTCACAATCACGTGCGAGGGTATGAACCAGCCCGTGCAGGGGGAGTTGATCCTGCGAACCAAAATGCGGGAACCACTTTCTGGAGGCCATAATGCGCATTATTTGGGCGGCGGCTGCCGCTATGCTTGTCTGCGGAACCGCACGAGCCGATGACCAGGGTCAAACGCCAGAAAAGGGCGATGCGGCCGTCGGCGTCGGCATCATCTGCAACACGCCGGAGCAGGCGCACCAATTCGTCACTCTGCGTAGCAAGGGTGCCAATCCTGACAAGGCGATGAATGCGGTCAATGCCAGCTCCCGCGGCCCTCGTGCCTGCGGCGTTGCGGCCATCGCCTATATCCGCAACCAGACCGTCGACACCATGAAGCTTCGGGACAATCTGGTGCAGATCGTGCGCATCAATGTCGTCGCCGGTTTCAACGGCAGCGGCTGGGAGCACGTGTCCGATATGGTCCAATACGCCGTGCTTGAGGGCGTGGGCGAGTCGATCTGACACGGCATTTCGAGGCAACTTGGGTCGGCGGAAACCATTAAGGACAAACGTCCGCCGTTGTTTAACCAATCCTGCCGTTGTGATTTGCCATCGCGGCCCGGTTTCGGAGACAATCCGGGTCCGTGATCCATTTTGGGCGAGTGATAATGCGTAGCTCCGGCATGAAGAGAGTAATCGTCGCGACAGCAATTGCAGCGGCCGTTTTCGGCAGCATGTGCGCTCCGTCTCAGGCAGCGGACCTTGGACCGGGCGGCGCACGTCGCGCCGTGCATGCCAGGTCGACATGGCATTTCTCGAACTGGCGCGATCGGTGCGCCTACGCGGGCTATTATTGTCTCTATGCGGAGTACGGATTCGTTTATCACTATCCCTACGACGACCGTCCCATCGCCCTTGCATATTATTCGCGCCGGCACCGGCATAGATCCTAGTTCAGGCTCTCGTCTTCTTCCGCTCGTCCCCGCGAAAGCGGGGACCCAGCACTGGATTCCCGCTTGCGCGGGAATGAGCGGAGTGTGGTGCGCTACCAAACTTCCCGCCTCATGGTGAGGAGCGCTCCGGAGGAGCGCGTCTCGAACCATGAGCCATTTATTGCAGCATCCTTCGAGAGGCCGCGCTACGCGCGGCTCCTCAGGATGAGGTCCGAGATAGTTGATTCAATTGTCAAACAGCCGAGCCACTTTTCGCCTCATGGTGAGGAGCGCTCCGAAGGAGCGCGTCTCGAACTATGAGGCCGTCCATTGGGGCCATCCTTCGAGACGCCGCGCTACGCGCGGCTCCTCAGGATGAGGTCCGAGATAGTCGATTCAATTGTCAAACAGCCAATGTCAAACAGCCAAGCGTCATCACCCGTATTCTTTGCCGAGGCCCCGGGGAGGCCCGTCTTCTCTCCAACCCTCGCCATGAGCGAGGGAGATGGCGCGCCAAGTGGCGCAACCATTGTTCTTTGTGTGCCGCGTTCCCTCTCGAGAACGCGGGCGCCTCCCGGCGCGCCATCGCGGCGTTCTCCTTCCGGCGCCGGGC
>JBATYN010000246.1:0-5835 GCA_049674125.1 Pseudolabrys sp.
CAAGTCTCGACGGTGTGTTGCTAAGCGGGCTGGTTCACCATTTTCCCGATCCTCGGCGGCTGGCTGGTGAGGTCAATCGTGTGCTCAAATCCGGCGGCCGGTTTGTCGCGTTCGATCCCAACCGCATGAATCCCTTTATGTGGCTCTACCGCGACCGCGCGTCGCCCTTTTACAGTTCGATAGGTGTTACTGAAAACGAGCGGCCGGTTCTGGCCTGGCGAATTGCCGAAGTTTTTCGTAACGCAGGTTTTCGGGTTAAAACGGACTATCTGGCGGGGCTCGCTTATCGTTATGTTGCGTCGCGTCGCGCCCGAGTGCTGTTGCCGGTATACAATTTCATCGATACCGTCGTATTTAATTTAGCAATCATGCAGCCCGTCCGGCCCTTCGTGCTCACCAGCGGAGAAAAGCCGTGACCGCACGGCCGCCTGAACATTGGGGCGAGTGCAAAGTCGCTAATACCGCCCAATGACCAATGCCGCGCGGGAACGCCTCGACATCATCATCCCGGTGTACAACGAGGGTGCGAATATCGTACCGACAATGCGTGCGCTCGCGCGCGACGTGAAGACACCAAACCGGGTGTTGATCTGCTACGACCGCGAAGACGACGACACGCTTCCTGCGATCAACAACAATCGCGACGCATTCAAGACGCTCACCATCGCATTCGTTCGCAATCGTGGGCGTGGCGCCCACGGGGCTGTGCTGACCGGCTTTGCAACAAGTGATGCGCCATTTGTGGTCATGTTCCCGGCCGACGACGACTACAACACCGGCATTCTCGATGTAATGATGGCAAAGGCCGAAATGGGCTGCGATATCGTATGCGCCAGCCGCTTCATGACGGGCGGCAGCATGGTCGGCTGTCCATGGCTGAAGAATTTACTGGTGCGCAGCGCCAACCTTACACTTCATCATCTCGCCGGCATCCCAACTCATGACGCGAGCAACGGCTTCCGCCTGTTCTCGCGTCGCATCGTCAACGAGATCACCATCGAGTCGGATCGCGGCTTCTGCTACAGCATCGAACTGCTGGTGAAGTGCCACCGGCTTGGCTGGCGCATCGGGGAAGTGCCGGCGCGATGGTTTCAACGCGCCCACGGTGCTAGCCGGTTTCAGGTAATAAAGTGGCTACCGGACTATCTGCGCTGGTATGCTTACGCATTCGGCACAACATATCTGCAGCGCCCGGCAACAAGCGTCCCGCGCAAAAACGCGCCCTAACACAGGACGACGACTATGGCTTGGCCAAAAATTGTGAGCCGCCGCACGACGCGCGTGTCACCATGGGTCGAAATTATTGAGCGCGGGGTCGAATTCGGGCCCGGCAACGCGCCCGATCTTTATCACGCCATCGCGCAGGGAGATTACGTTGCGATCGTCGCACGAACGCCGGAGGGGACGATTCCAATCGTGAGGCAATATCGTCCCGCGCTGGAAAATTTCACGTGGGAACTTCCCGCCGGCACGTTGAATAGCGACGAAACAGCCGAGGATTGTTGCCGCCGTGAACTGTTGGAGGAAACCGGTTTTCCCGTGCGGGCGATGCATGCATTGGGCAGCTATGCGCCATGCACAGCGCGACTATCTAACCGAATCCATTCTTTCTTCGTCGAAACTGATTCCCGTATCGAGCAGCGAATGCCCGAGGCAGGAATTGAAGTCAGGCTCGTGACGCCCCATGAGCTAGCCGCGTATATTCTGGCGGGAGAATTCGCTTTGCAATTGCATCTCGGTGCGCTGCTGCTGGCCGGCATGCGCGGCCACGTCAATTTCGCGTCTTTCCGCTAGGCGCCCGAAAACTCCAACCTCGACAACAGCACGATTTTAGCGTGCGACGAATCTCGCCTCGACAAACAGCCTGGAACCCTTCTAAAAGGTAGCGAACGCGAGGCGGGAAAGAAAAGAGCATGGACTACAAGGGCTTTTTCACGTCTGCCCTGAGCAAATTGCGGGATGAACGACGCTATCGGGTATTCGCTGATCTTGAGCGCATTGCGGGCCGCTTCCCGCACGCCGTTTGGCACTCCGAGGACGGCCCCCGCGACGTCGTCATCTGGTGCTCCAACGACTATCTCGGCATGGCGCAACATCCAAAAGTGATTGGCGCCATGGTTGAAGCTGCCGCCCGAATGGGAACGGGCGCGGGTGGCACCCGCAATATCGCCGGGACCAATCATCCGCTGGTCGAACTCGAGCGAGAGCTCGCGGACTTGCACGAAAAACCGGCAGCGCTGGTCTTCACCTCGGGCTACGTGTCGAACGAGACAGGCATTGCGACCATCGCCAAGCTGCTGCCGAATTGTTTGCTCTTGTCGGACGCGCTCAACCATAATTCCATGATCGAAGGCGTCCGCCAGTCTGGTTGCGAAAAGCAGATCTGGCACCATAACGACCTTGGCAAACTCGAAGAACTGCTTAAAGCCGCAGATCGTGCGCGACCAAAACTAATCGTGTTCGAGAGCCTCTACTCCATGGACGGCGATGTCGCGCCGGTGCACGCCATCTGCGATCTCGCAGCGCGCTATGGAGCCATGACTTACTGCGACGAGGTGCACGCGGTCGGCATGTATGGCCCGCGGGGCGGCGGCATCTGCGAACGCGACAAGGCGATGGCTCGAGTCGATGTCATTGAAGGTACTCTCGCCAAAGCATTCGGTTGTCTTGGTGGCTATATCGCCGCAAGCGAAGAATTGGTGGATGCGGTGCGTTCATACGCGCCGGGCTTCATTTTCACCACGGCTCTGCCTCCGGCGATTTGTGCCGCGGCCACTGCGGCCATACGCCATTTAAAAACGTCGAGCTGGGAGCGGGATCGACACCAAGAGCGGTCCGCCCGCGTAAAAGCAGTTCTCAACGCCACCGGCTTGCCGGTCATGCCGAGCACGACCCATATCGTGCCAGTTCTCGTTGGGGATCCGGAGAAGTGCAAGTTGGCGAGCGATCTATTGTTGTCCGACTACGGTATTTACATCCAACCGATCAATTACCCGACGGTGCCGCGTGGCATGGAGCGCTTGCGCATCACGCCCTCCCCTTATCACGACGACACCCTGGTCGACGCTCTGGCCGAAGCCATGGTGGACGTCTGGGAACGTCTCGAATTGCCCCGGCGATCGCACGCCGCGGCCGCCGAATAGCGAGACCCGGGTCAATCCTGAAATGGTGGCGGCCTCAGCGGCGGCTTGGCCGGTTCGGTGCGTATCTTTAGGGCGCGCGCCGTTCGCCGTGCCACGAACGGCATCATTAGCGACACAAAGAAGATGCGCGTGAGATGGTGCGCGCCCACATAGACCGGGTCTAGGTTCAGGGCGAGCGCCAACAGCATCATGGCATCAACCGATCCGGGCGCGAAAGCAATCATGACTTCCGCGGCGCGGAGCGACAATACGCTGATCAGGCCAGCGGCGAATATCGCAGCAATCGCAACTGCAACCGCGAACGACCCAAAAGCGGCCGTAACAAAATTCAATAACATCCGTAGCGGCGTGTTGGCGAACCGCGAACCTGTGACCGCCCCCATAGCCACCATCGCCGTATTTGCAGCCCACCACGGCATCACGGCGTGAATCAGTCCGCTACCATGCAGCACTGCAGAGGTCAGCATAGCACCGAACAGCAATCCGCCCGGAAAGCGGAAGCGATAGGCAATAATCGCAACCACGCTCGAAACAGCCACGAGGATTGCCAGTTCGTCGAGCGCCGCAACGGTGAGTGTGGCGGTGACTCTCGGCGGGGCATGGCCGACGAGGCCAAGCAGCGACAAGCCTGCCGGAAGGCCGACCGCAATCACGACCACCCGGATGCTTTGTACGATTGCAATTGCGCGCAAATCGCCGCCAAGTTCGGCGCCCAACGCCAACACTTGCGACATACCGCCCGGCGCGGCGGCGAGATAGGCATCGACTTTCCCCCAATTATGGATCAGTTGCAGATATCCCGCGCCGCAAACTGAGATGAGCGTCATCGCCAGCAGCAGCACAACGATACTGAGCGGATAAGTTGCCATGCCGTGCAATGTTTCAGGCGTGACCACCGCGCCAAGCGAAATGCCGATCAACACGAAAATTGCGCGCATCAACAACGTTGGAATCAGCATCGGTCGGCCTATCAGCGAGCCGCCGGCCACCGCCAATATCGACCCCGACAACCAACCGGCTGGAACGCCGGAAAGACCCAAAATAGCCCCACCGGCCGCCGCAATCGCCAGGGTTTCAGCGAGATGGCGCAACATAGCGAGACGATCGGTGGTGTTGGTGGGGGGCGCCATTGGGCGCGATCAATGCCGCGTGCAAACGCCCGCGTCAAATGGCGGAGCGTGTTGGTGGCGACTAGGTCACCATTTCCGGCGACGCCGTGCGCCCGTTGCCCCCGCTGAGCACAATGCGCATCAGATCGGCCGCATTGCGCGCACCAATCTTCTCCATGATGCGGGCACGGTGGACTTCGACCGTTCGCGGGCTAATGCCGAGACGGCGGCCGACTTCCTTATTCGAGGATCCCGCAGCAATTTGCGTTAACACCTCATATTCACGCCGCGTCAACAGCGTCTGGCCGGGGAAGTCCATCATCCTTCCGCGAACCCCATTGGCGGGAGAACTACGCTTAGCGGATAAGGCGATGGCGGCGCTCACACGCATAACAATGGCGTGTGCATCAAATGGCTTGACCAAATAATCGAACGCACCCCTTTTCACCGCCTCGACAGCGCAGCCAACATCGTTGTCGCCGGTGACAATAAAAACAGGTGCTGGATAGTTTCGCGCGTCGATTTCTTTAAGCACCTCCAGACCGGATTTGTCGGGCAGGTGCAGATCGAGCAAAACGCAGACCGGCGCGGGACCGCGCGCGGTTGCCAAAAATGCTGCCGCATCCGCAAAGCCGAGGACACGATAACCGGCGCGCGTGAACACGAGCGAAAGTGCCTCGCGCATCAATGCATCGTCGTCGACGATGAACAGATCGCCCGTTGGCAGACCCCGCAAAGGCATAGATGCAGCCATCGAATCGGGAGCCTCAAATCAATCCGTATTTTGCACCACAAACTGGTTGAGTTAAGTTAAAAACCGTAGGTATTACAATAGTTTATGGTATGATGGAACGGCAGACCGGTACTGCGGTGCGGCACAGAAAAAGCATTCCGACCCCGGGCAAACGAGGAAGAACCTGGAACAGGGCGCGCGCTGGCCGGGCCTTGCCGATAGACCGGTATGGCGTTCTGTGGTGATTTAGGTCGGAAAGCCCTTGCGAAGTCAGGTTTTCGCGCGATCTGGAGCGTGCATGCTGCAAGGTTGGGTTGTTATCGCTGTTGCGCTTGCGTACATCGGGCTGCTGTTCCTAGTGGCAAGCTATGGCGATCGGACTCGCGGACTCGGGCGCAAAGGACGCGCGCGACTCTTGATCTATCCGCTGTCTCTGGCGATCTACTGCACATCGTGGACGTTCTTTGGTTCAGTCGGCTTCGCGTCGCGAACGGGCTTCGACTTCCTGACGATCTATATCGGGCCGGCGCTGATGATCGGCTTGTGTGGCCCGTTGTTGATGCGAGTCGTCCGGCTAGCCAAAGCGCAGAATATTACTTCTATCGCTGACTTTATCGCCGCACGCTATGGCAAGGGCCAAGCAGTCGCGGCTACCGTTGCGCTGATCGCGATCATCGGCAGCATTCCTTACATCGCGTTGCAACTCAAAGCGGTTTCATCATCACTCGAAACGATCCTCGCACATATCACGACGGCCGACGACGTTACTCGTCCGCTGCTCGGCGACATTGCGCTGTTCGTGGCACTGTCGATGGCAACTTTCGCAGTGCTTTTCGGCACCCGTCATATC
>JBATYN010000247.1:0-3383 GCA_049674125.1 Pseudolabrys sp.
TCTATTTGCGATGCGCTGATGAGTAACACGCCAGGCGAATTAACCTTTCCGATCACGCGCGAGCTCATCGGGCAGGGGACGACGGTGAGCGACGCTGAGGTTGCGCGCGCGGTACGCTATGCGTTTAACGAGTTAAAACTCGTCGTGGAGCCGGGCGGAGCGATCGGTCTGGCTGCGCTGCTCGCCGGAAAGCTCGATGTGAAGGGCAAAATCGTCGTTGGCATCCTGTCGGGTGGCAATGTGGATGCTGAATTATTCGCGCGCCTGATCGGCAATTGACTGCAAGAGGCCTCACGTAAATAAAGCGAGGCGTTCCTCTTCGCTCAACGCCATGATTGATGCCAGCGGATTGGCCGGTCGCTGCGAGCGCGCTACGCCGGAAACCTCGGGTATCGCCAAACCTGGCGTCGGCAATTCGGCCGTTTGTGGCGTGCGCTGAATGTTGGATGCGGCGGGCGCGGGCAATGGCTCTACGAAAGATACCTCTGCCATGAGCGCCCCGTCGCGGACGAGCGCGATCGCTGGCGGCTGTGCGGCGGCCGGTGAGGGAATCGGCAATTCCGGCTGCTCTGGTAGCGGCACTACCGTAAGATGCGTGCGCTCGACGTCGTCAGGCGCCGCGTTCGTGAATTGGGGCGCCGGATCGGGCGTTGGCGCAGGCTGTGCCGGCGCGACGATATCTGTGATACGGCGTTCGACGAGTGCAATCAGATCCGCAAACTTCGCGGCCCTGATAGCCAGTATGCTGGCCTGCAGTTCGGTCTGCGCTGCGCTGATGTCGCCGAGCAATGAGACCAGTTCTTTTTTGATAGGGTCCGCTGTTTCCGGACGCGCATTGGCCATTACAAGCGACTGGAGTCTCTCGATGGCCGTGAGCAGTAGTTCGGTATCCGCATTCCGATTGCGGCGGGTATATTCGGCGAGAAATGCGCGGCCCCGCGCGCTGGCTGAGACCGCTGCGCAGAATGCCTGGTAGTCGCCTTCGTCCGGCGCCGTCGACTGTGATAGTTCTGCCCGTGCAGTGATCTCGCTTGGCATGTGCAATCCTTGCCGGCCTGTTTATCAATCATGTGGCTTGATTCGGCCAGCATTGCCGCGTTTGGCGAGGGACCTGGATTCGCTAAAATGCAAGCATTTGCAGTGTGTTAGTGGGGGCTTGGGGCGGGGCAATGCGGCACGATTCCTTACCGTCGTCCGGCTTCGCGCCGCGCCTGGCAGCGCTTTATGTCGCGTTGTTTATTCTGCCCGGCATCCAGACGCCGTTTTTCCCTATCTGGCTCAAAGCCAAGGATGTCGACGCAAGGCTGATCGGCGTCGTGCTGGCCATACCGATGGTCGCTCGCGTGCTCGCAATCCCGGTCATCGCGCGCGAAGCCGACAGGCGTGATGCAGTCCGCGCGGCGCTGATCCTGGCGGGGCTGGGAAGCGTAGCCGGCTACACGCTTGTCGGGTTGTCGGCGGGCGCCGTTGCGATTTTGATCACCTATACACTGACGTCACTGGCTTCCACACCGCTGATGCCGTTGGCGGAGACCTATGCGCTCAAGGGACTTATGGCCCACGGGCGCGCTTATGGCCCCGTGCGCCTGTGGGGGTCGTTTGCTTTCATCGCCGGCAATTTCGCAGCCGGCTTTGCCGCTGACGCGATTCCGGCCCGCGATCTGATCTGGCTTATGGTCGCAGCCAGCGGTCTGGTGGCGCTGGCAGCCTGGGCTCTCCCGCCACTCGCAACGGCGGCGCCGGAGCCGAACCGGTCGCCGACTTCACCGCAGAGCCCGTTGCGTGACCCGACCTTTATCGCTGTGCTTGCAGCCGCAAGTCTCATTCAGGCCAGTCATGCTGTCTTCTACGGCTTTTCAGCTGTGCAATGGCATGCCGCGGGACTCGACGGCACCGTCATTGCCGCACTGTGGGCGCTTGGTGTTGCTGCGGAGATCGTGCTATTCGCGCTGCAAGCGCGTCTGCCGCCGTTCTTCGAGCCCACGGTGCTTCTGATGGTCGGCGCGTCTGGTGCAGTCTTGCGCTGGATCGGAATGGCGCTTGATCCGCCGGAGCTTGTGTTGCCTTGGCTGCAATTGCTGCATGCATTGTCGTTCGGAGCGACCCATCTCGGCGCGTTGATGTTTCTTGCGCGTCGCGCACCTGCAGCGAAGGCGGCGACCGCGCAGGGCTACCTCGCGATCGCGCTTGGTCTTGCGATGGCAGCCGCCATGGCGGTATCGGGAATCCTGTACGGCGACTTTGGCAGCCGTGCCTACGCAGCGATGGCGTTAGTGGCGGTCGCCGGAGGCGTTTGCGGATTCGTAGCGCACCGCTTGCGGCATCGTGCGGCGCTCTGAGCTAGCTTGATAACTCTCGCCTCGATCGCAGCTCGCGACGAAGCTGCTGAGTTCGCGGCCTTGCATGTAGATCATCTTGCGTGACAGTCCGCCGTGCCGGTTGATCCAGCGCCGCACCGAGGTCGGATAAATGCTCCAGAGTGCCTCGGTGCCGAGTGGACTGGTTACCGGACGGCCATCGCGGTCGGGCATCCAGGCGGCGTGAAAGCCAAGGCGCGCGCGTTGCGTGGCGCAGATTTTTTCATGCGGGACAAGACCCAACACGAGCGTGCAGGCCGACAGACAATTTCCGTCGATGATGACGCTTTCGCCGGACGAACGCACTGCCGAGAAGGTCTGCAAGTAATGACCGATCTGGCCGCCGCGATCTTCCGAGATCCGCATGGCTGCGGATGCCGACGTTACGCTCAACGCCACCACGGCGGCGCCAAGCACCACACCACCCCGAAATTGCATATCCCCGTCCCGTTATGTCGCCCTGCCGAAAGCGGCGGCGCGATCTTGATCAAAGTCTAAGCCAATTGGACGCGGAACGGAAAGCTTTGCTTGAGCAAAAACGGATCCGACCGACTAAAGGCTGTGCACATTTCATGAACGAATTCAGGCGGCTGCGGGAACCCGGACGGTTATTCTGTGGGCAACTTACCAGCCTGTGAGTTCCATCACCTGAACTCAGCCCCACAACGAGGGTGACGGGGGGTACACCAGGCTATCGACGTAACGCAGGCCGTTTGCGCGGTCATTGCTCAGAAGCAACGGCCCATCCAGGTCGACAAATTGTGTCGATTGCGCGAGCAGCATGGCCGGCGCCATAGCCAGCGATGTCGCTACCATGCAACCAACCATGAGTGAAAAATTTTGCCGCTCTGCCTCGGCAAGCATTGCCAGTGCCTCGGTCAATCCGCCCGCTTTATCGAGCTTGATGTTGACCGCGTCGTATTTGCCGGCGATCGCCAGAAGCGATGCCCGGTCATGGACGCTTTCGTCCGCGCAGACCGGAATTGGCCGGCGAATTCCTGCCAGCATCTGATCCTGTCCATCGGG